>JAJXTK010000782.1 GCA_021783935.1 Myxococcales bacterium
CCGAGAGTACCTCGCACGGATCGGCCGCCGCGGCGGCGTCGCCCAGGCGACCAGCGCCGCGAAACGCGGGCGCGACGAGCGCCTGCGGATCCGGTGCCGCCGCTGCGGCCTCTCCGCGCGTGAGTGCCGAGCGGAGCATCGCCGCCCGTGTCGGTGCTGCGCTCGCGGCGAGTGGCCGCCGGTGGCTCGGCGGTCGCGGGCGACTGTGAAAAGAAACCGCTTGACACGCTGAGCGGCTGCCTGTATATACGAGGCACGCTCGGCATCCCGCCGGGCACCCGGGGCGCCGGGAAGGAGAGCGGATGATGGATCGACTCACGATATCTCAGGATGCGCCCGTGGACTGCTCTCCGGGCGCTGGCGCGGCCGGGGACGCCACGCGAACCGGCCCGGGAGGGGGCGCGCTCGGACAGGCGCCCCGGCCCGTTACCGCCGCCCACGACATCGCGATCGATCGGCTCCTCGCGAAGCACGCCCGCGCCCCATGGCGTAAGACCTGCGCCTGCTGCGGACGCGCCCACGATCTCGCCGCATGGCTCTCGCTGCGACTGCGAGGGCATCAGATCGATGCAGTCGAGGATCTGGAGCTCCGGGACTGCCCCTGCGGCTCGACGCTCGCGGTCGCGATCGAGCCCGACGGCCGGAGGATCCCGTGACGACCCCCTGCCTCTGCGGCGCCTGCCCCCGCTGCCTGCGCGACCAGGGGCGCATCTACTGCGACTGCGACTGGAGCCGCCGCGAATTCTGCGACGGCTGCGAGGACCGCTACGTCCGGCAGCACTGCGACTCCTGCGGCGCGCTGCTGCCCGAGCCGATCATCGATGGGACGCCGCTCTGCGAGCCGTGCGACGCGCGGCTGAACGAGTGCCGGACGCTCGATCAGTACGGAGCGCCGTGCGGGGCGCGGACGGTCGGCGCGTCGCGGATGTGCGCGCGGCACGCGAAGCGGTGGGCGAATTCAGACGGAGAGGAGGAGCGATGAGCACGCGAGAGGCCAGGCGGCTGCGGGAGCGGTGCGCGCTGCTGGAGCGGCAACTGTACTACGAGCGGTCCGAGCGCAGGCGCGTGTTCCGGATGCTGCGGGAGGGCCTGGAGAGTTCAAAGGCCCGATACGAGGAAGTCAAGGCGGCGGAAGGGAGCGCGATTGGGGCGGCCTTCGGCTATGGGGCGCTCCTCGGGACCGTCGAGTACATCGTCGCGCACTGCGGCGACAGGGAGCCGGCATGACCCCTGGACTCTACGATCTGCCGCGCTCTGCCTACGACGCGGCCGACGGCGTCAACTTCTCGACGCTGAAGTATTTCGCGCGCTCGGCGGCCCATTACCGGCACGCGCTGTTGCAGCCGCACGAGGACACGGATGCGCTGGCGCTCGGGCGCGCCGTGCATCTCGCGGTGTTCGAGCCGGAAAAGTTCCGGTCGCGCGTCGTGCGCTGGGATGGCGGCACGCGCCGCGGGCGCGAGTGGGAGGCATTCCGATCTGAATTCCGAGAGCGGGACATCCTGAGGGACGCCGACTACCAGCTCTGCCTCGACCTCGCCGGGGCCGCCCGCGCAGACGCGACTGCGGGTCGCTACCTCAGCGGAGGGCGCCCCGAGGTCACGATGTTCTGGGAGCACGAGAGGCCATCGGCGGGGGCGCTCCCTGGGTGGTCGATGCGATGCCGTGGCCGTGTAGATTTCCTGTCGACCGAGGGCGCGATCTGCGATCTGAAGACGACCCGGGACTCGAGTCCGATCGCGTTCGGGCGGCAGGCGGCATCGCTGGGCTATCACGTCCAGGCGGCCTGGTACGTCGACGGCCACGAGGCCGCGACCGGGAAGCGGCTGCCGTTCGTCGTCGTCGCGATCGAGAAGGCGCCACCGTTCGCGGTCGCGGTCTACGAGGTCCCCGAGGAGCTGCTGGCGCTCGGGCGCGAGACGTACCGCGGGTGGCTGTCGCAGCTCCGGGTGTGCCGGGAGGAGTCGCGGTGGCCCGGGTACGGCGACGGACCGATGCAGTTGCAGTTGCCGCGATGGGCGATGCCAGGCGAGGACGATTCGGCCGATGACCTCGGCCTTGGATTCACCACCGACAAGGAGAGCACCGATGGCGCTGAGTTTTGACGACCTGTACCCCTCCCGATTCCTGAAGGCCTCCGACCTGAAGGGCCGCGAGGCCACGAAGACGATCAAGGGCGTGAAGATCGAAGAGCTCGGCGAGGGCTCGTCCGCCAAGCCGAAGTGCGTGATCACGTTCGCGGACGCCAAGAAGGAGTGGGTCGTCCCGCGCACCTGCGGCGAAGCCCTGAAGGCGATGTTTGGCTCGAAGGACGTGGACAAGACCTGGGTCGGCAAGCGCGTGACGCTCATCCCCAAGGTCGTCGACTCCTTCGGCGGCGAGGTCGAGGCGGTCCGCGTGAAGGGCTCGCCCGACATCGACAAGCGCATCCAGGCGACGATTCAGCGCGGGCAGAAGACGATCCGAGTCGACGTGGTGCCGACCGGCGCAAAGGCTGCCGCGCCGGCTGCCTCCGAACCCGGAGTCGGCGACCCGACGAAGCGGACGGCGCAGGAGTTGGCGGAGGACAACTCGTGATCCGCATCAAGTACTATCCGCGAAACGGCGGTCGAGAAGGCGCCACCGTTCGCGGTCGCGGCCGGGGCTTCACCGGGGCCGCGCGCCCCTTCTCCGAGGTGACGTATGTCCGCCGAACCCCTGTTTGAGGGCAACCTGCGCGTCGAGGTCCGCAACGG
>JAJXTK010000118.1 GCA_021783935.1 Myxococcales bacterium
CAGGAAGACGCACAGCAGTCCGTGGTGCTGCGGGCCGCAGGGTCGTCCGCGGCCGGCCGAGGGGCCACCGACACGCGCGTGCAGCAGGCGGGCGCGGCGGTCGACGGCGCGTTTGCCCTCGGCGGCGCGAGCCTGCTCTCCGCCTAGATCACGAGGCCGAATTCCTGCGTGCGCCCCGCATCGCCCGCTCCCTCTTCACGGCCCTCGTCCTCGCCGCGCTCGGCGGCGCGACGACCGTGGCCTGCAGCCCGGGCTCATGGCGCCCCAAGCATCGATCGCCAGCCCAGCGAAGCCCACGGTCGCCGTCGGCGTCGCAGTGCCGCTCGACGGCACCGGCTCGACCGACCCGAACGGCCTCGCCCTCGGTTACGCGTGGAGCGCAGAGAGACCGCGAATCCGTCCTTGTCGAACCGCACGGTTACGACATCATGTCGACGCTTGCCCTGGAATCCGATGCGAACGGCTTGCACTTCTGAGCCGCGGGGGGAGGCGGTTGAGCGGGTTGGTGGGCGCAGGAGCCGGGCCGGTGATGCCCGGTCGTCGCTTTTCCTGATCGTCTCGGGCCCCGTCCGCCATTCTTGGATCATGACCGCGCCATCGCGTCGCTTGGTGATCGTCGCCGTCAGCCTCGCGTGTGGCTGCGGCACGCGCACGGAGTTGCTCGATCCGTACGGACCTGCGGGGTCGACGATCGACGCCCACGACATCACAGATGGGCTGGGCGACGACGCGGCGGACGAGACGCCGTACGTGCCGCCGATGGGCGAATGCGACTTCGACGGCAAGTCGATCGCGTGCGATCCGGGGAAGGTCTGCCACGCGAACTACCGCGTCGGACCGAACCCCATCATCTGCGAGCGGAGCAACGACACGTCGACGCCGTGCGGCATCATCGCGTGCGGGGAGCTGTGCGTCTGTGCGGACACGACGACGAGCACGTGCGCGTGCGACTGATTGGGACGGATCGAGAGAAACAGGGAGGGGAGGAGCGGCAAGGGCGCCGTTCGCGGCGTCGGCTTCGGGTTCGGCCCAGGCTTCGGGTTCGGCACCGGCGCCGGCCTCCGCTCCGGCGCCCCGCTACCCCCTCGCCCGCTCGACCGCCGCCTTCGCCGCCGCGAGGCCGGCGTCGATGTTCTCCTCGCTGGTCGCATAGCTGAAGCGCAAGTATCCGGGCGCGCCGAACGCGGAGCCGGGGACCGCCGCGCAGCCGGCCGCCTCGAGCAGGAACGCGGCGACGTCGAGATCGTCGGCGATCTTGCCCGATCTCGCGTGCGCGCTCGGCAGGCCGTAGAGGCCGCGCACGTCGGCGAACGCGTAGAACGCCCCCTCGGGCATGCGGCAATGCACGCCGGGAATCTGGCGTAGGCGCTCGACCATGCGGGTGCGTCGCGCCTCGAAGCGCGCGCGCATCGCCTCGACCGCGTCGGTCGGCCCCTCGAGCGCCGCGAGCGCCGCGGCCTGCGCCATCGCCGCCGCGTTGGTCGTCGACTGGCTCTGGATCACGTCGAGCGCCTTGGCCACGTGCGCCGGCGTGATCGACCAGCCGATGCGGAAGCCGGTCATCGCCCAGGTCTTCGAGACGCCGTCGACGACGATGATGCGCGCGCGGAGCTGGTCGGAGGCGAGCGTCAGCGCCGACTTCTGCGCGAAGCCGTCGTAGACGAGCGCTGCGTAGATCTCGTCGGCGATGAGCCAGCAGTCATGGCGCTCGAGCACGCCGAGCACGCCGCGCAGCGCCGCCTCGGGGTAAGCGCTGCCGGTCGGGTTCGAAGGCGTGCAGAGGATGACCGCCTTGGTCTTCGGCGTGATCGCCGCCTCGAGCGCGGCCGGCGACAGCAGCCAGCCGTCCGCCTCGCTGGTGTCGACGATCACCGGCGTGGCGCCGACCAGGCGCACCTGCTCGGGGTAGCTGACCCAATAGGGCGACGGGATGATGACCTCGTCGCCCGGCTCGTAGAGCGCGAGGGCGAGGTCGAAGAGCGCGTGCTTCGCGCCGACGGAGACCACGACCTGCTCGGGGGCGCACTCGACGCCGCGCGTGCGCTCGGAGTGCGCGGCGACAGCCTTGCGGAGCTGCGGCGTACCGACGACGGCGGTGTAGCGCGTCGCCCCCGCGTCGAGCGCAGCCTTCGCGGCCTCGCGGATCGCGACCGGCGTGTCGAAGTCGGGCTCGCCGACGCCGAACGGGTAGATGGTGCGCCCCTGCGCGCGCAGGGCCGCGGCGCGCGCCGAGACGGCGAGCGTGGCGCTCGGTTGGACGACTTCGAGGCGCTGCGCGAGGCGGGTCGCCATGGCGCGTGATTCGAGCAACCCGGTCGCGCTCGGTCAAGCGCGTGCGAGCCCGATTGCCGAAATCGCGGCGCTCACTGGTGGGGGGCGCTTGGATCCGCCGGTTTCGCGCACTCGCCTACACAAGCGACCGCGCCCACCGCGCCGGCCTGTTGGGCGTTCTTCTTGTCGAGCGCCTCCTGCTCGTCGTCCGGCAGCGCAGGGAGCTCGCTCGCGTCGTAGCCGAGGGGCACCTCCCAGATCTCGACCGTCGGCGGATAGAAGTCGAAAGAGGTCTCGGTGCGCGTCGCCCCCCCGTCGAGCGCGCGCAGCGTGCGCACGCGCCGGACGCGGTAGCCGAGGATCCCCCCCTGCTTCTTGATCGTCTTGCCGTCCTGCAGCCACGACTCCTCGTCGAGGCGCCGCACGTACGGCAGCCTGTCGACGACCTCCGCCGAGAAGCGCACGTCGACGACCTTGCGCGGGCCGAGGATCTCGACGAGCACGCGCGTCCGCTGCACGTCGGTGTGCACGACGAGCGGGAACGAGAAGGGGTTCTTGAGCTTCAAGTCGACCACCGGCCAGACGACCGTCGCGTCCATCGAGAGCGGCATGTACGCGCTCGGCCGCGAGTGGTTCGACCGCTCGACGACGTCGAGGCCGGCATAGAAGGCCGCGGCGTGGAGGGTCGAGGCGACCTGACAGGTGCCGCCGCCGACACCCGGGCGCATCTCCCCCTTGAAGATCTCCCATGCGACCTTGAAGCCGTTCGCCTCGCTCCGCTCGCCGACGACCTCGTTGAACGACACCAGCGCCGCTGGCTGCATGATCAAGCCGTCGAGCTTGCGCGCGGCGACCTCGATGTTGGCGGCCCGCGGCGCCTGATCGCCGTCGCGGCCGAAGTGCGTCTCGTACGACGCGAGCACGGTCGAGATGTCGAGCTTCGCGAGGCTCTGCTCGGTCACCTTGGGCGCGATCGCGACGAGCGGCAGATCGATCGCGGGCAGCGCGTTCGAGGCGTCGCGCGCGAGCGGCACGAGCGAGGCCACGGCGAGCGCGACGGCGCCGTCGACCTCGAGCGCGTGGCCGGGGGTGTCGTGGACGATGCCGTGGGCCGCGAGATCGAGCTTCGCGTCGACGGGCGCGTCGTCGACCTCGGCCTTGATCGCCGCGACGAGCGGCTCGACCTTCGCCGCGTCAATCGCGAGCGGCAACGGGAGATCGATGGCGCCGTCGCGCGCGCGCAGCGCTGCGTCGAGGCGCTGCGCGAGAGGGCCGACGCGGCCCAACGCACGCAGCCGTGGCACCATCGCCACGGCGTCGAAGGGGGCGGCGAGCGAGCGCAAGGTGACCCGGCGCGACGAGCGACCGGCCCGCAGCTCGACCTCGCGATCGAGCACCGCGGCCGCGCGCGCGTCGATCCAGGCGGCGATCGCCGCGTCGTCGCCGCGCGCGACGTCGTCCGGGATCGTGGCCCCGTCGACGCGCAGCCCAGGAATCGTGCGCCCCGCAGGCAGCAGCGAGTGGTCGGCGTAGGCGACGCCACCCGCGGCGGCGCCGAGCGAGATCGTGCACAAGCAAGCGCGCAGCAGGGTGGACATCGGTGCGCGGACGGCGCGATTGGAAGGATGCCCCGGGGTCGGCCACCGGGACAAGCGCACGCCCGCTGCCCGCCGCTGCACCTTTTGTGCTACGAGCTCACGGTCCGCGGGCTCGGGCGTCGTCTAACGGCAGGACGCGAGATTTTGGTTCTCGCTATCGGGGTTCGAATCCCTGCGCCCGAACAAAACTAGAACTGGCCCCTTGGGGGCCAGTTCTAGTTTTGTCCACGAGCACGGACACACCAAAGGTGTGTCCGCGCGCAGTGAACAAAGCGAACACCCGAGCCGCGCGCACACCCAAGCCGCTCGCCCGCCCCAAGTCCGCCTCCGCGCGCAGTGAACAAAGCGAACACCCTAGCCGCGCGCACACCCAAGCCGCTCGCACACCCGAAGCCTGCTCTTGGCACCTCCGCCGGAGATCGAGATCCGTCGCCGCCCGCGCCTCCGTAGCAGACCTCGCTGGTCGCGGTTGGAGCGCTGCCGCCGCACGTCACGCCGCCACCGCCACGCTGGCGACCGGCATATCGCTCGGTCGTGTTCGAGCAGGAGCACGAAGGGCCGCTGTCGATTCGAGAGGCCCGTTGGACGACGACGGAGGACGTGCACGTCAACGCGAAGTCGCCGGGCACGTACGCCTGCGTCCCGTACGCACGCCCCGTGCTCCGGCCACCATCGTCTACGTCGGTCGGGCCGTCGCCCGGCACGGACAGAAAGTCGGTGATCGCCCGACCGTTGGGCGGCAGTCGACACACCGCCACTCTCCTCGAGCGGAGCGACGCGTCGCACCGAACTCCACCTCTCGGCCACTCGGTCATTCAATCTATTGTCTTCAGGAAACAGGAAATCTCCGGACGGGCGCGTCGAGTGGCGAGTTTCCCTGCGCACCTACGCTCGGATTTCGGCTCATCACGCCATTTGCAATCTCCCAAACGATCCGCACCGAGCGGGATAGTCTCATTATTCGACACCGGATTCTCCGTTTTCGCTTGGCAAGCACGGCGACTGCGATACGATGGGGCGGCCGGCGTCTTTGGCGTCTCTTCGAGCTGCGAGGGCACGACCGAACTCACCCGCTCGAGAGGTACGACGTTGCGCACTTTCCGTCTGCTCCGCACCGCTTCGCTGCTCGCTCTCCTCGTCACGCTCGGGGAGGCGTGCGCACAAGACGATTCGCGCAAGCTCGGCCTGCGCGCGCCGGAGCCCGTGGGCCAGTCGTCCGAGCGCTACTCCACCGCCCCGGTGGCGTGGCCAGCCAACACGGCGTGGCTCGCGCTCACGCAGGCGGGCACGCCGATCACCGATCCCGCCGGTGACGCGCAGGGCTCGCGAGACATCGTCGGCACGACGACGAGCCCCGCGGCGTACGTCTACACCGACGCGAACCACATGTATTTCCGGCTGCGCATCTCGGCGTCGCCGCTCCAGAGCGCGACGAAGCTCGCGCCTTTCGGCTGGGGCTGCGAGTTCGACACCGACGCCAACCCGCAGACGTATGAGTTCATCGCGCAGGCCAACGGCATCATCAACGGCGACGGCGTCCAGCTCTCGCAGAACACGGTGCAGCAGACGCTGAACAGCCCGTCGGACAAGGCCGAGGTGTTGCTCGCGACGTACTCGGCCCTGACCGCCAATGTGATGTTCCCCGGCACGACGAATCCGATCCCGCCGCACGCGCGCGCCGTCGTGGCAGGCAGCACGCTCGGCGGCGGTACCGACTACTTCATCGACTGGGCGATCGACCTCAACGACTTCCCCGCTACCGTCGACCTCGTCCACAACCCGTTCCGGCTGATTTGCGGCTCTTCGAACAACGCCCAGACGCTCAACGCGGATCTCATCTCCCCGACGGGCGCGACCACGCTCAGCGCGCTCGCGTCGGATCCGCTGCAGTGCGGGGCCACCGGGTGCTCGAGCTGCATCACGGCGAGCGCGTGCGGACCGACCTGCGCGGCGTGCAGCGGCGCGACGCCGAGCTGCCTGCCGTTCGTCGGCTGCGTGCAATGCGCGACGGACGCCGACTGCGCGAGCGGCGATTTCTGCAACACCTCGGCCCACACCTGCGCGGCCAAGCTCGCCAACGGCGCGCCGATGCCGACCATCGCGGGGCACACCCCGACCCTCGACGGCAACTGCACCAGCGCCGCGGGCGCCGCGGTCTGCGCGGCGGGGGTCTGCGATTCGCTCGACAATCGCTGCGGGCTCGCCAATGGCCAGGGTCCGTGCACGGCCTCGAACGGCGCCACCCTCTGCCGCAGCGGCGTGTGCGACGCGACCGACGGCAAGTGCGGGCTCGCCAACGGCGACGGCCCGTGCACCACCGCCGACGCGGCGACGCTGTGTCGGAGCGGCAGCTGCTCCGCGACCAACGTCTGCACGGCCGCCGGGTGCACCACGGACACCGACTGCGCGTCGAGCCAGTTCTGCGACACGCAGGCGAGCCTGTGCACGCTGAAGCTCGCCAACGGCACGCAGATCCCGACCGTTGCCGGCCACACGCCGGCGCTCAACGGCACGTGCAACCCGACGGTCGGCGCCGCGGTCTGCGCGTCGGCGGTGTGCGACCCGACCGACAACCGCTGCGGCTACGCCGACGGCGACGCCTCCTGCACCAGCGCAAACGCCGCGACGATCTGCCGCGGCGGCGCCTGCTCGTCGACCGGCAAGTGCACCTCGACAGGCTCGTGCCTCTCGGACTCGGACTGCTCGGCCTCCCAGTTCTGCGACACCGCCAGCGCGACCTGCGTCGCCAAGGTCGGCAACGGCCAGCCGATCCCGACCATCGCAGGACACTCGCCCGCCCTCGACGGCACGTGCACCACCGCGGCGGGCGCGGCGGCCTGCGCGTCCGGGGTGTGCGACACCACCGACGGCCGGTGCGGCCTCGCCAACGGCGACGGCGCCTGCACCAACGCGAACGGCGCGACCGTGTGCCGCAGCGGCGTCTGCGACGCCGACGGCAAGTGCGGCTGGGCGGCGGGCGACGGCACGTGCACCGCCGCGACCGGCCCGACGGTGTGCCGCAGCGGGGTCTGCAACGCGAGCGGCAAGTGCGCCGCCTCGGGGACCTGCGCCGTGGACGCGGACTGCAACGCGGCGCAGTTCTGCGATACCGCACAGCACGCGTGCGCGCCGAAGCTGGCCAACGGCGAGCCGATGCCCTCCATCTCGGGGCACACGCCGACGCTCGACGGCACTTGCTCGCCGGCCGCCGGCGCCGTCGCGTGCCAAGCGGGCGTGTGCGACACAGCCGACTCGAAGTGCGGCTTCGCCAACGGCGACGGGACCTGCGACGCGGCGAGCGGCGGGCTGGTGTGCCGCAGCGGCGTGTGCGGCGGCGACGGGATCTGCGGCCTCCCGGCTGGCGATCCGTGCACGACCGATACGACGTGCCGCAGCGGCGCGTGCATCGGCGGCAGCTGCGCCTCGGGCGACGCAGGGCTCGACGCGGGCGTCGACGGCGCGACGGCGGATGCCTCCTCCTCGGATGGCTCGATACCGCCGCCCAACGGCGCGTCGGTCCAAGGGGGCGGCTGCAGTACCTCCTCGGGCCGCGGCGCAGGTACGACCGGCTCGATGGGCTTGGCGATCGGCCTCGCCATCGCCCTCGGCGCCGCGCGGCGCGCGCGGGGCGCTCGCTGAGCAGTAGGGGCACGCGCTCGAGCCGAACGACCGACTCGAGCCCTCTCTCGTCGTCGCGGGCGGCGGCCAAGGGCCACCGCGGACGCTCTGGATCCAAGGACATCATGCGCACGTTCTTCTCGTCTTCCCTCCGCTTCGGCCTCTTGACCGCCCTCGCCTCCGCCTCGACCGCCCTCACGGTCGCCGCGCCAGCGAGCGCCGCCACCACCGGCTTCGCCCTCGACCGCTTCGAGCCGTCCGAGCGCGGCAGCGAGTGGTTCTCCGAGGACACGCTCGATCTTCGTGGTCATTTGCGCCCCGCCGCGGGCATCGTCGGCGACTGGGGGTACAAGCCGCTGGTCATCGACGAGGCCGACGGCACCGAGCGGCAGGCGCTCGTGAGCGACCAGCTCTTCGCGCACGTCGGCGCCGCGCTCAACGTCTGGGACCGAGTCCGCTTCGCGTTCGACTTGCCGATTGCGCTCTACGACGCCGGCAACGACGGTTCGGTGAACGGCCAGTCCTACGCGGCGCCGAGCGGCGCCGGGGTCGGCGATCTGCGGCTCGCCGCCGACGTGCGTCTGTTCGGCAACTACCGGGATCCGATCACGCTGGCCGTGGGCCTGCAGGCGTGGGTGCCGACCGGCTCGAGGGACAACTACACGAGCGACGGCAAGGTACGCATCGCGCCGCACGTGCTGGCCGCGGGCGAGCTCGGCGGCATCTTCGTCTGGGCCGCGCACGTGGGCATCGACTACCGCGCGCTGTCGACGACGTTCGACGGCTCGCCGCTCGGCACCACGTTCGGCTTCGGCGCGAGCGCCGGCGCACGCCTGATTGACGGCAAGCTCGTCGTCGGGCCCGAGCTGTGGGGGTGCACCGTCCTCGAGAACGGCGGCGCGTTCACCAAGCAGGCGACCCCGTTCGAGGCGATCCTCGGCGCGCACTACTCGGTCGGCGACTTCCGCGTCGGCGCCGGCTTCGGCCCGGGCCTGGCGCGCGGCCTCGGCACGCCGCGCGTGCGCGGGCTGCTGTCGCTCGAGTGGGCGCCCGCGCTGCGTGAGTCGGCGCGCAGCGACCGCGACGGCGACGGCGTCTACGACGACGTCGACGCGTGCCCCGACGTGAAGGGGGTGCAGACCGACGACCCGAAGACCAATGGCTGCCCCGAGAAGGACTCGGACGGCGACGGCATCGCCGACGCGAAGGACGCGTGCCCGACCGTGAAGGGGGTCGCGAGCGCCGATCCGAAGAAGAATGGCTGCCCCGCCGATCGCGACGGCGATGGCATCCCCGACGACGTCGACGCGTGCCCCGACCTGAAGGGGGTCAAGAGCGACGATCCGAAGATCAACGGCTGCCCGCCCGATCGCGACGGCGACGGCGTCCCCGACGACGTCGACGCGTGCCCCGACGTGAAGGGGGCCAAGAGCGACGACCCCAAGAAGAACGGCTGCCCCGCGGATCGCGACGGCGACGGCATCCCCGACGACGTCGACGCGTGCCCCGACGTGAAGGGGGTCAAGAGCGCGAAGGCCGAGTTCAACGGCTGCCCGCCAGACAAGGACGGCGACGGCATCAAGAACGAAGAGGACGCGTGCCCCGACGCGCCGGGTCCGAAGAACGCCGATCCGAGGAAGAACGGCTGCCCGGCGGCCGCGATCGTGAGCGGCCAGATCAAGATCCTCCAGCAAGTGCGGTTCGCGACCGCGAGCGATCGGATCCTGCCCGAGAGCGACAAGATCCTCACCGAGGTCGCGAAGATCCTGAGGGACCACCCCGAGATCACCAAGCTGCGCGTCGAGGGGTACACCGACGATCAGGGCAACGCGGGGTACAACCTCGATCTGTCCAAGCGGCGCGCGGCGTCGGTCGTGAAGTGGCTGACCACGAAGGGCGGCCTCGACGCGAAGCGCTTCGACAGCGAAGGCTACGGGCAGGAGCGCCCGATCGCCTCGAACGCCGACGAGAAGGGGCGCCAGGAGAACCGGCGCGTCGAGTTCCACATCGTCGACACGGGCAAGCCCGGCGCGGTGAAGGACAAGTAGTCACCGGCGACGTAGGCAGGTGAAGGCTGGCTCGAGGGTCGCCGGCCGGGTCGGGCGGCGGACGCTCGACCCGGCGCGCACACGCGGTGCGCACGAGTGCCGCCTAGGGTGATGGCGAACGATGGAAGGTCATCGCCGTCGGGCGGGCGCGCCCCCGCGCCGGGCTCGATCCTCGTAGCATCGGCCCCGTGGAGGCCGAGCCGCGCGCGCGATCCGAGCTCCTCGTCGACGCGCTCGACGCGCAGCTCGCGCGCAACGAGCTCGTCACCGTTCGCGTGCTGCGCCTGCTGGCGATCGCCGGCGCGCCGCTCGGGCTGCTGGTGGGCGCGACGATGTCGCCCCGGCTCGGCTTCGCGTGCGCCGGGGTGAGCCTCGGCTTCCTCGCGTGGTTCTACGTCTACGCGCGCCTGCTCCAGGCCGATCGCGTCGACCTCCGGCTGCGCCTGCTCGCGACGGCGATCGAGAGCGCGATCCCGTGGGTCTTCTTCGCCGTCATCGCGGCGACGCAGGGCGCCGAGTACGCGCTCGCCTCGTGGGTGCCGCCCATGGTGTTCTGCGGGCTCGTGGTCGCCTACGCCGCGCGTCTGCGCCCGTGGACCTGCGTCGCGCTCGGGGTCGTCGGCGCCATGCTCTACCCGGCCACCTACTTCGCGTTCGTCCGCCCGCGCCTGCCTGCCGACGAGGCGCATCTCTTCGCGCTGCCGGCGATGCAGCTCACGCGGGGGCTCTCGCTCTTCCTCGCGGCCGGCCTCGGCGCGCTCGTCGCGGGCGGGCTGCGCCGTGCAATCGGGCGCGCGGAGAGCGACACGCGGGGGCAGGAGCTGTTCGGCAAGTACCGCCTGCTGCGCCGCATCGCCTCGGGCGGAATGGGGCTCGTCTTCGAGGCGCTCTACTGCCCCGAAGGAGGCTTCGAGCGGCGGGTGGCCGTCAAGCGGATCCACCCGCACCTCGCGGCGACGCGTCGGTTCGTCGACGCGTTCCGCGCCGAGGCGGAGCTGTCCGCGCGCCTCGCGCACCCCTCGATCGTGCAGGTGCTCGACTTCGGCCGCGTCGGCGACTCGTTCTTCCTCGCGATGGAGTTCGTCGACGGCCTGACCCTCGGCGCGCTCTCGGGCCTCGCGACCGCGCAGCGCATCACGCCGAGCCCGGCGATCGTCGGCCACGTACTGCGCGAGATCCTCGGCGCGCTCGCCTACGCGCACGAGGGGGCGCGCGGCGCCGACGGGCGGGCGCTGCGGGTCGTGCACCGCGACCTCTGCCCGCACAACGTCCTCGTCTCGCGCAACGGCGAGGTCAAGCTCACCGACTTCGGCATCGCCCGCAGCCTGAGCGACGCGAGCGCCTCGATGACCACCAGCGTGTCCGGTCACATGGGCTACATGGCGCCCGAGCAGGCGCGCGCGACCGAGTTCGACACACGCGCCGACCTCTTTCCGGTCGGCGTCATCGCGTGGGAGCTGCTCGCGAGGCGCCCCCTGTTTCGACGGCCCACCGAGGCCGCCTCGCTCAACGCGCTCCTCTTCGCGGAGGTGCCGCCGATCACGCGCGAGCGCGCCGACCTCGACGAGGCGTGGGAGGCGTGGCTCGTGCGCGCCCTCGCGCGCGAGCCCGCCGAGCGCTTCTCCTCCGCGGCCGAGATGCTCGCGGCGCTCGACCGCATCCCGGGCGCCCGCGCGGCGGGCACCCAGGACGAGCTCGCGTGGCTGGTCGCCACGTTGGAGGAGGCGCGGCGATCCGCGGCCGGCGTGGACGACGCGCCGACGCTGGTGGATCCGCGGCCGGACTGAGCGCGGCGCCCGTGCTCGGACTCGGCGAGTCGGTTGCCTCTGGTGCCGTCACCGCTGCCGATGCCGTGGCCGTGGCCGATGCCGATGCCGTGGCCGTGGCCGATGCCGATGCCGTGGCCGTGGCCGATGCCGATGCCGTGGCCGTGGCCGATGCCGATGCCGATGCCGTGGCCGATGCCGCTACCGCTGCCGATGCCGTGGCCGATGCCGATGCCGTGGCCGCTGCCGTAGCCGATCCCGCCTCAATACGGCGGCACGCCCCCGCCATCTCGTCGCCCGCCGCGCGGGCACGTCGCGCCCTCGAACTGGTAGCAAGTCGCCGTCTGCCGGTCGCAGCAATTGACCTGCCCGGCGTCGAGCGGCGCGCAGCTCAAGTGGCACTCGAGGTCGGTCTGACATTGCGGAACGCACTGGCCCGCGTCGGCCGGCTCCGTGTCGGGGGCCACCACCGCGCCGTCGTCGAGCAGCACCGAGCCATCGGGGACGGGGGCGTCGATCACCAGATCGGACCTGCCTCCGCAGCCGATCGACGCCGGCGCGAGGATCAGGCAGAACGTGAACGTAGCGAGCGTCGAGGCGCGCACGGGAGTGGGCGCACACTACGCTCGTCCGAGCGCCCTCGCCAAGACGTCATCGCGCGCGGAGCCATCGAGAGTGGACCTGGTGAATTCCGCCGCCGACGCACCCGTGCACGCCGACGCCACGACCGAGCGTCTGTCGCGCTGGATGCCGCGATCGCGCACCCTGTTCGCCTTCGTCGCGATCGTCGGCGTCGCCGCGCTCATCCCCGCCCTCACCGCGCCGTTGCAGCTCGACGATCACCGCCACGCGGCGATGTCCAACGGGACCTTCCCCGACCCGCGGCGCGCGACCGAGCTCTACGATTTCGTGAGCGATAGGGATCGCGCGATCCTCATGGATCGGGGCGTCATCCCTTGGTGGTCGCACCCGCACCTCACGATCCGCTTCTTCCGTCCGCTCGC
>JAJXTK010000783.1 GCA_021783935.1 Myxococcales bacterium
AGGTAGGAGAGCCCGGTGTCGCTCGCTCGTGCGTTGACGAGGTCGCTCGCGCAGCGCGCCGTCCACGCGAGGTTGCGGTGCGAGAGCATGACCCCCTTGGGCGCCCCCGTCGTGCCTGAGGTGTAGATCAACGACGCGAGGCTCTCCGGATCGAGCGCGGCGAGCGCGGCGTCGAAGCGCTCCTTCGGGCAGTCGGCCGCCCTGCCGAGGAACTGCTCCCATGTGAGCACCATCGGGTCGTCGATGGGCGCCTCGCCGCGCATCAGCACGACCCAGCGCAGCAGCGGCAGCCGGGCGCGCGTGACCTTGAGCTTCTGCCACTGGGCCGCGTTCTCGACGACGACGAGCGGCGACTCGCTGTGGTGGACGACGTGCGCGACCTCCTCGGGGGAGTTGGTCGTGTAGACGCCCGCGGCGGCGCCGCCGATCGACTGGATGGCGAGGCAACAGATCGCCCACTCGGGGCGGTTGAACCCGAGGATCGAGATCTTCGCGCCGACGCCGACGTCGAGGGCGAGCAGCGCGCGCCCGACGGTGCGGACCTCCTCCGCGTAGCGGGACCAGGAGGTGGCGCGCCAGCCGCTCGAGTCGCGGACCCAGTAGGCGGGCTGATCGGCGCGCAGCTCGGCGTTGGCGAAGAGGCGGGCGGGGATGGTGACGATCACGCCCGCGATGCTACGGCATGGCGTCGAGAGTTCTCCAGCAGGCCGTCGAGAAGCGGCCTGCGGAAACTGTGACAGACAGCAGGCCGTGTCGATCGCGCGGCGAGTTCCGGGTTGACGCGGAAGAGGATCGGGCAGCTCCGGAGAAACTCGACGGCCTGCTAGGCGCGGCGCACGACCAGGGTCTGCAGCCCGTGCCCGATGGGGCCCTGCTCGCCCCACAGCCGCGTCGATGCGAGCCCGAGGCCGCTCGGCTCGGTGCGCATCTCGGCCTCGAGGCCGACCCACTCGCCCGAGGGGACGCGGGCGAGCGCCACGGTGAGATCGGGGTTCACGAACGACGCGACCTTCCAGTCGAGCGCCGCGGTGACGCCGTTGCCCGAGTCGGCGGCGACGAGCACGCGCTCTACCGGGCTCGGCGCCTCGTCGTCGACGAGCGGCACGCGCATGCGCATCCACGCGAACACGCTCGCCTCGCCGAAGCGGCCGCGCGCGTACACGAGCTGCATCGCCGTGTGGTAGCCGACGGGCCAGCGGAAGAACGGGAACTCCGTCGGGTGCTCGAGATCGATCGGCGGCGGAGCGACGGTGGCCGGCGCCGCGGTGACGTCGACGGGGCGCCCGGCGCCGAAGAGGCCGACCGCCCGCATCACCTCCGCGCCCTCCACGAGCACGCGGGCGTGCACGCGCCGCACGCCGCGCCCCTCCGGCATCGCCTCGGCCTGCACGACGAGCCTCGCGATCGGGACCGGACGCAGCAGCTCGAAGGTGACGCGCATCAGCGTGGGGGCGCCGACCGAGCGGGCGAGCCGCTCCATCGCGCGGACGGTGAGCGCCGCGGGGGGGCCGCCGTGCTGGTGATCGGGGCTCCACGGCCCGCGGGTCGACGCGGTCGCGACGAAGCCCCCGTGAGCGTCGGCGCGGAAGAAGGGATCGAGCATGCGTTTCAATGTAGACCGCGCGCGTCGGCCGGCCATCTCGAGCGCCGATCGGCGCCCGCGGCTCAGCGCATCGCGTGGCGGGGCAAAGGGCGCATCTTCGCGACGATCGAGTCGAGCGCGATCGGGAAGGTCATGTGCCCGCCGGCGATCCAGTGGATGGGCGGCTCGCCCCACTCGTGCCACTGCTTCTCGACGAGATCGGCCTTGAGATAGCCGTCCTCGCGCGCGGCGACCCAGAGCTGCCGGTCGAGCTCGAGCGTCGGGCGGGCGTGCGAGAAGGGGATGCGATCGAAGATCGCCTTGCGCTCGCGGCGATCGATGCCGAAGCGCTCGAGGTCCTTCTTCATGCGCCAGAGGATCGGCGCCTCCTCGACCGCCTCGGCGAGCTCGAGGTGCGCGATCATCGGCACGACGTAGTCGGGCGCGGGCTCGACGCACGCGAGGAGCATCGCGATGCAGCCGCCGAGGCTCAGCCCCGAGACGCCGACCTCCTGGTAGCCGAGCGCGCGGAAGTACGCCATGGCCGAGCGGACGTCGGTCACCGCCTGCGTGACCGCCTCGAGCGAGCGCACCAGATCGGCCGTCCAGAACCACTCGCCGTGGAACAGCTGCCCCGCGGGGCTGCGCCGGCCGTGGAAAGGCAGCTGGATGTGCGCGACGTCGACGCCGAGCTCCCGGTAGAAGATCGGCAAGAGGGTGCCCTCTTCGATCCACGAGCCAGGCTCGAGCCACCCGTGCACGTGCAGCAAAATCGAGCGCCGTCGCCCCGAGCGCGGCCTCAGCCAGCGCGCCCACGCCGTGAGGTTCTTCGCGTACTCGCCCTGGTGGCGCCTCGCGTAGGCGGCCGAGCGCGGCACGTGGGCGCTGCGCCACGAGAGCGTGTCGAAGCGATCGAGCGGGTTGAGCTTGCGCGCGCGGTGCACCAGCGGCGAGCCGCCGGGATCGGGGAGCAGCGCCTCGACCGAGAGGTCGAGGTAGGGGCCGAGCTCGTGGCTCGTGTCGTTGTCGGTCTGACGCAGGTGCAGAAAGCGCGAGAGCTTGCCGATGACCGCGTCGATCGTGCCGCCGTAGCCCATCGAACGCATGGTACCCGCTCGCGCGCGCCGCGGACGATCAGAGATCGGAA
>JAJXTK010000784.1 GCA_021783935.1 Myxococcales bacterium
GGGCGCCAGCCGCCGAACAGCGGCAACAGCACGGTGCGCGTGAGCGCGACGGAGAGCGCGGTCACCAGCGTGTAGGCGAGCAGCACCAGCCCGTTGGCGCGGCCGAGGCGCGCGAGCGGCACGTGCTCGGCGAGCGCCGCGGCGATCGCCGGCGCGACGAAGCCGATCTGCGCGCCGCACAGGAACATCATCGCGGCGCGCGCGGGGCCCGTGTGCGCGAGCGCCCTCGCGGCGCAGGCGAGCGCCCCGAGGACCATGGCGGCGCCGGCGACGCGACGCGGACCGTAGCGATCGACCGCCGCGCCCCCCACGGGCGAAGCGACGGCGATGCCGAGCGACGCCGCGCCCCACACCAGCCCCCCCATGGCGTGCGAGAGCGAGAGCTCCTTCGCCATGGTCGGCATCAGCGGCGGCACGAGCGACCACCCGAGCCCCCCGCCGACCGCCTGCAGCATCGCGCTCATCGCCATCGTCCGAACCGGCCGCGCCTCGCCCGCCATGCCCCGCTCCCCTCGAATTGTTGCGCCGCACTACGGCGTGTAAGCGCGAGTTAACCCGATAGTGCGCCCTGGTCAAGGCGCGAATTGTTGCTTTGCACAATGCGACCGGGCTTTCCGTCCGGGCGGCCGCGGAGGTACGCTTCGCGCCGCACCATGCTCGTGAAGAAGTACGGCAACCGCCGCCTCTACGACACCGACGAGAGCCGCTACATCACGCTCGAGGAGCTCGCCGACGCGATCCGCCGCGGCGCGGAGCCGCGCGTGGTCGACGCGAAGACCAACGAGGACCTGACGCACGCGACGCTCGCGCAGATCCTGGTGGAGGGGCGCGGCGCCGGGCGCCTGCTGCCGTCGCCGCTGCTCGTGCAGCTGGTGCGGCTCGGCGACGACGCGTTGGCCGAGTTCTTCGGGCGCTACGTGACGTGGGCGCTCGAGGTCTACCTGCAGGTGAAGGGCGGCGCGGTGGCCCTCGGCCAGATCAGCCCGTTCGGCGGGCTCGTGGGCGGGCTCGGGCGCGTGATGCCGGGCTTCGGCGGGTTCGGTGGGATGCCGGCGCCCATGCCGCCCATGCCGCCCATGCCGCCCATGACCCCGCCGCCCCCGGCCCCGCCGCCGACCGCGGCGGCGCCGCACGCGGACGATCTTGCTGCGCTGCGAAGGGAGCTCGAGGCGCTGAAGCGAGAGGTCGGCGGGGCGCGGGGCAAGAAGAAGCGCTAGCAGGCTGTGGAGTTTCTCCGAGACCGGCCGATCCTCTCCCGGGTCATGCCGCGATCTCCTGCGCGGTCGGCCACAGCCTGCTGACGGTCACAGTCTCCGCAGGCCGTTTCTCGACCACCCGCTAGCCGATGCCGAGCGCGCGCCTCGTCTCGGCCGAGGGGGCCTGCGTGAAGGCGAACGCGGCGAGCTCGAGGTTTCCGGCGGCCATGAGCACATGCGCGAACCCCGCGCCGTGCAGCGCCCGACCGAGCGACTTTCGCGTGAAGCCCGTCTTGTGCGCGAACCAGTCCTTCCCCGATCGCTCGATCTCGACGTGGTAGCCGTAGAGCACGTCGTGCACCGTGATGGGGCCGGCGGGTGACTGGTAGAGCACGTCGTCGACGTCGAGATCGCGCTTGCCGACGACGCGCATCAGCTCGCCGACGTCGGGCACGCGCACCATGGCGAACCCCTCCGGCTTGAGCACGTGGAGGAAGCCGGCGAGCACGATGGGCACCTCGTGACGCCGGTAGTGCTCGAGGTTGTGCGAGCAGTACACCGCGTCGTACGTCGCGGCAGGGAGGCTTGCGAGCTCGCGCGCGTCGCACAGCACGTCAGGGGCGCCGGCGGGATCGACGTCGAGCAGGACCTGATTCCACCCGTCGTAGATGGGAGGCAGCGGGATCGAGCGGTCGTTGCCGCCGACGTTGAGGACTTGCTTCATCGTCGCCACCGGGAGCCGATTCTCGCTCGTCGGCCGGCCCCGCGCACGCGCGCGTGGCGATCGGAGCGCGCTCCGACGGCTGCCGGGCCCCTACCGCCGACTCGGCGCGCGCGGCGCAGCGCAGCGCAGCGCGCGTGCGGTCTCCGATACGCTTTCTTGATGCTATCAAAATAGTGTAAGTTTTCCTCACGATCTGCGGAAGCGCGACGTAACGCCCCGGTGCTCGGGGCGGGCGGCGTAGCGCGGAAGGAGGCCTCATGACCGAGCGGGATTCTGGGCACGTGCGGTCGACCGGCGCCGGCGGAGCGCCCTCGGCGATCGACGGCGAGCGGCCCGCGGCCTGGGTGCCGGCCACCATCCTCGCCGGCGCGGCGCTCATCGCGGTGCTCGGAGCGGGCATGCTGCGCAGGTCGGTCCTACGCGCCAACAGGGTCACGCTCGACGCCACGCCGAGGCCGGTCTCGGTGGTCACGGCGCGCGCGGCGACCTTCCGCCCTTCGCGCCACTTCCCCGCGACGCTCGAGGCCTTGGCGTCGGCCCATCTCGGCCCGCAGCGCGTCTCGGCGTACGTCGAGTCGGTCGCGGTGCGGCCGGGGGCCGTCGTGAAGAAGGGCGACGTGCTCGCCACGCTCGACTGCCGCAAGTCGGCGTCGAAGACGCAGGCGCGCTCGATGCAGGCCAAGGCGGTCGAGGTCCGGCAGGCGGTCTCGGCCACCGAGGCCGCGCGGCTCGGCGAGCTGCAGCGAGGAGGTTTCGTCGCCACCAACGACGTCGATCGCAAGCTCACAGGGCGCACCTCCGATGACG
>JAJXTK010000785.1 GCA_021783935.1 Myxococcales bacterium
GAGCGCTACGCCGCGTCCGTGACGCGGGGCTGCGGGCGGCTCATGCGGCGCGCGGCCGCTTCGAGCATCGGCTGCCCCAGGCCGCGCACGTCCTCGGTCCGCGCGCGAAGCGGCGGGATGTGGATGGGGGCGACGGCGAGGCGGTAGTAGAGGTCGAGGCGGAAGCGGCCCGCCTGCGCCTCGGCCAGGAGCTCGCGGTTGGTGGCGGCGATGATGCGCAGATCGACGCGCCGGGGCTCGCTCGAGCCGACGGGCCAGATCTCGCGCGACTCGAGAGCACGCAGGAGCATCGCCTGCAGCGCCGGCGGAGCCTCGCCGATCTCGTCGAGGAAGAGCGTGCCGCCGTCGGCGAGCTCGAAGAGGCCGCGCCGCGAGGACTGGGCTCCGGTGAACGCGCCCTTGACGTGCCCGAACAGTTCGCTCGTCATGAGCTCCGGCGGCAGCGCCGCCAGGTTCTGCGCGACGAAGCGGCCGCGCCGGCGCTGGCTGCGCTCGTGGATCGCGGCCGCGACGAGCTCCTTGCCCACGCCGGTCTCGCCGTAGAGCAGCACGTTGGCGTCGGTGCCCGCGACGGCGACGACCTGCTCGAGCACCTTGGCCATCGCGGGCGAGCTGACCAGGAGGCGCGGGCGCACGACCGTGCGCTGCACCACCTCGACGTCGTCGCGCAGGCTGCGGTTCGCCGCGCGCAGCTCGTCGACGAGGCGGCGGTTGTCGAGCTCGAGGCGCCGCGCCTCGACGGCGCGCGTGATCGTGAGGCGCAGCTGCTCGACGTCCCACGGCTTCTGCACGTAGGCCCAGACGTGGCCCTGATTGACCGCGGCGGCGAGGTCGTCGTGGTCGCTGAACCCGGTGAGCAGCAGGCGCGGGACGTCGCGGAACTCCGCGTACGCGCGGGCGAGGAGCTCCGAGCCCTTCATCGGCTCCATGCGCATGTCGCTGACGAGCACGTCGAACGACGCGCGCGCGAGCGCGCCCAAGGCCTCGGGCCCACTCGCGACCGTCACCACGTCGAACTCGTCCTCGAAGACGGCCTGGAACACCTCGCGGACGTCGTCCTCGTCGTCGACGTACAGCACGCGCGGACGCGCGGGGGGCGCGGGAACCGAGGGGCGCGACGTCACGGCGGAGACAGTACCAGAGACGCCCGCGCCGAGGGGCGTCAGGCGCCGACGCGCGCGATCAGCTCGGCGTGGTACGCGTGGAAGGCGCTGTCGGCGGGCCACGCCGGGGCGCCCGACAGGATCGCGGGCACCTGGCCGCCGCGCCCGCGATCGAGCGCGACGATCGCCTCGGCGTAGCGCATGACCCAGTGCACGAGCGGAGACGCCGAGGCGGCGCGGTGCAGGACGCGCGCGTCGTCGTCGCGGCTCGCGTGCGCGAAGGCCCGCGCCATGGCCGCGAGGCCGCGCCGCAGCGAGGCGACGCGCTTTCGCGCGAGCACCCCGGCCGGGGGCAGCGGCAGCGACTCGAGCGCCTCGGCCTTGCGCACGGCCGCGTCGCGCTCGCCCTCGAAGGTGTCGAGCAGCGTCTCGACGAAGAGGCGCTGCTCGAGCGCGGCGTCCCAGGCGGGGCCGCGCACCGCGCGCTCGAGCGCCCGGCGCGCTGCCTCGACCCACCCGTAGGCGGCGTAGGCGGTCGCCTGGAGCAGCGGCGCCATCGTCTCGCGGTGAGCGACGCGATCGATCGACCCCGACCAGGTGCCGATGACGCGCTCGACGTCCCCCGACATCAGCAACCGGCGCATCCGCCAGCGCCGCACGAGCGAGGGAACGATCGCCAGCGCGGCCAGCAGGCCGAGCGGGACCAGCATGCGCGCGTCGTGCGAGATCACCTGAGCCGCGAGGACCGCGCTCAGCGTCGCAATCGACAGCGGAAGGAAAAAGAGCGCGGAGGACGGACGGCGCGGCGCGGGAGACCTCATCGACACCCCTGGATCGTAACCCCGCGTTCTGGCGGCGCAATGCCCCTGGGCCCGTTCGGGGCGGCGCTGGCGCTCCGCGCGCGGGCTCCTAGCCGCGATCCTTATCGTCCCTGCCGTAGCGGCTCGGATCGCCGACGCCGTGACGGCGCAGGTACCCGCGCACGTGGGCCCGCTCCATGGCCGCCCGCCGCCCGATCTCGCTGACGTTGCCGCTGCACTCGGCGTAGAGAGCCATGAAGTACTCGCGCTCGAAGCGCGCCAGCACCTCGCGCTTGGCGTCCTGGAACGTGCGGCCGCGCGTCGGCGCGCTCTCGGCGGCGCTGGTCGTGAGGGGCGCGAGGTGCGCGGCCAGGTCGATCGGGCCCTCCTTGGTGAACGCGAGGGCGACGGCGACGACGTTGCGCAGCTCGCGCACGTTGCCGGGCCAGTCGTGGCGCATGAGGCGCTCGAGCGACTCGCTCGCGACGCGCGCGTAGGCGCTCTTGTCCTCCAGGTCCTCGATCATGCGCCGCACGAGGACCGGGACGTCCTCGAGGCGGTAGCGCAGGGCGGGCAGCTCGAGCTTGATCTGCGCGACGCGGAAGTAGAGATCGCTGCGGAAGGTGCCCGCGTTGACCTCGCGCACCAAGTCGCGCCGCGTCGCCGCCACCACGCGGACGTTGACCGGGCGGTAGCTGTTCGAGCCGACGGGCTTGATGCGCCCTTCGGCGAGCGCGCGCAGGAGCTTGGGCTGCACGTAGAGGGGGAGCTCGAAGAGCTCGTCGAGGAAGATGTTCGTGCCGGCCGCGTTTTCGAACGTCG
>JAJXTK010000119.1 GCA_021783935.1 Myxococcales bacterium
TAGCAGGCCGTTGAGTTTCTCCGGAGCTGCCCGATCCTCTCCCGCGTCAACCCGAAACTCGCCGCGCGATCGACACGGCCTGCTGTCTGTCACAGTTCCCGCAGGCCGTTTCTCAACGGCCTGCTAGGCGCCGAGGACCTGCTTGGCGATGACGATGCGCTGGACCTGCGAGGTGCCCTCGTAGATCTGGAGGACCTTCGCGTCGCGCATGAGCTTCTCGACGGGATACTCCTTCGTGTAGCCGTTGCCGCCGAAGATCTGCACGGCGTCGATCGCCGTCTGCATGGCGCTGTCGGCCCCGAACGCCTTGGCGCACGAGGAGACGAGCGGGCTGCGCTGGTTGGTGTCGAGCGCCCAGGCCGCCTTGCGCACCATCAGCTGGGTCGCCTCGATGCGGATGGCCATCTCGGCGATCATCGCCTGCACCATCTGGTGCTGCGCGATCGGCACGCCGAAGGTCTTGCGCTCCTTGGCGTACGCGACGCACTCGTCGAGCGCGCGGCGCATCAGGCCGACGGCGCCCGCGCCGATGTCGGGGCGCGTCTTGTTGAAGGTCTCCATGGCGAGCTTGAAGCCCGCGCCCGGGCCCGCGAGCAGGTTCGCCTTCGGCACCTTCACGTCCTCGAGCTCGAGCACGCAGGTGTCGCTCGCGCGCTGACCGAGCTTGTCCTCGTGCTTGGCGACGCGGAAGCCGGGCGTGTCGCGCTCGATGATGAAGGCCGCGATCCCCTTGTGCCGCGAGCTCGGATCCTCGGTCGCGAACACGACGAACCAGCTCGCCCGCGAGGCGTTGGTGATCCACGCCTTGCTGCCGTTGAGCACGTAGTCGTCGCCGACCTTCTTGAACTTGCACTGCA
This sequence comes from Myxococcales bacterium, assembly GCA_021783935.1. GTDB lineage: Bacteria > Myxococcota_A > Polyangia > Polyangiales > JADJMO01 > CAIXWQ01. Next base: position 858 of record JAJXTK010000119.1, read on the forward strand.
TGCCCGCGACGTCGGAGCCGGCGTTCGGCTCGCTGGTCGCGTACGCGGCGAGGATCGGCGCCTCGGTGAGCATGCCGAGGTACTTCTGCTTCTGCTCGTGGCTGCCGCCGAGGAGGATCGGCGTCGCCGCGAGGGTGTTCGCGGTGATGCTCGTCTGGATGCCGGTGCACCCGTACGCGAGCTCCTCGACGATCATCGTGTTCTCGAGCTCGCCGACGCCGAGGCCGCCGTACTCGGCGGGCACGGTGCAGTTGACGAGCCCGTTCTCCCACGCGGCCTCGAAGACGCCCGGCGGGAATTCGGCCTTCCGATCGGCCTCGGCGGCGACCGGGATGATCCGCTCCTTGGCGAAGCGGCGCGCGGTCTGAATGAGCTGTTCCTGCTCCTCGGTGAGCTTGAAATCGAGCATGGATCGCGACCTAGCGCGGCGCGGCGAGGGAGGGAATCGCCGCCCCGTCGGCCGCCCGAGGTCGCATCGAGGATACGGTCGAGGGGGATCGCGGTCCTCAGCGGCCGAGCGCGCCGCGCACCTTGGCCGCGAGCTCTGCCTCCGAGAACGGCTTCTGGACGAAGTTCACGGCCTCGTCGATCACGCCCCGGTTGGCGATGAAGTCGGCCGGATAGCCCGACGTGTAGAGGCGCCGCAGGCCCGGCCGGATCTCCGACAGCCGCTCGGCCAGCTCGCGCCCGTTCATCTCCGGCATCACGACGTCGGCGACCAAGAGGTCGATCGCCCCGTCGTGCTCGCGCGCGATCTCGAGCGCCTCGGCGGGGGAGCCGGCGCAGAGCACGTCGTAGCCGAGCCGCGAGAGCATGCTCTGCGTGAGCTTGAGGACCGTGGGCTCGTCCTCGACGAGGAGGATCGTCTCGTCGCCGCCGCGCGACGTCGGCGGCGGTCGGTCGGTGCCGTGGGAGGTCGCCTCGGCGAGGTGGCGCGGCAGTCGGATGCGGAAGGTCGTCCCCGCGCCCTCGGCGCTCTCGACGTCGATGAACCCGCCGTTCTGGCTGACGATGCCGTAGACCGTCGAGAGCCCGAGGCCGGTGCCTTCGCCGGGCCCCTTGGTCGTGAAGAAGGGCTCGAAGACGTGCTCGAGGGTCTCGGGGCTCATGCCTCGGCCGTCGTCGGCGACCTCGAGCACGACGTGGTCGCCGAGCGCGCGCGCCGCCCCTTCGGGCTGCAGGGCGTCGAGGGCGTGGTTGCGCGTCGAGATGCGCAGCGTGCCGACGCCGCCGATGGCGTCGCGCGCGTTGATCGCGAGGTTGGTGAGGATTTGACTCACCTGCGACGGGTCGATCTTCACCGGCCAGAGCCCCGACGCCGGCCGAAACTCGAGGGCGATGTCCTCGCCGATGAGCCGTCCGAGCATGCCGAGCATGCTGGCGGCCGCCTGGTTGAGATCGAGCACCTGCGGGCGGGCCGGCTGACGGCGGGCGAAGGCGAGCAGCTGGCGGGTGAGATCGGCCGATCGCTTCGCGGCGGCGCGGATGTCGACGAGGTGCTCGTGGAGCGGGTGGCTCGGATCGAGGCGCGCGAGCGCGAGGTCGGCGTGCCCGAGGATCACGCTGAGCATGTTGTTGAAGTCGTGCGCGACGCCCCCCGCGAGCCGGCCGATCGACTCCATCTTCTGCGACTGCAGCAGCTTCGCCTGCAGCGCCTCGCGCTCCCGCTCGCTCGCGCGGCGCGCCGTGATGTCGCGCGCGTAGCCGTTGCAGTACTCCCGGCCAGCGCAGCTCGCGTACATCGACTCGAGCTCGACCGGGAAGGTCGAGCCGTCCTTGCGCCGATGCTCGGACTCGATCGTCGTCGGCCCGTGCTCCTTGAGCATGCGCCAGACCTCGACGAAGCGATCGCTGGAGGCGCGCGGGTTCACGTCCCACACGTGCAGCTCCAGCAGCTCCTCGTGCGTGTAGCCGAGCGCGCGGCAGGCCGCCTCGTTCGCGTAGGTGATGCGCCCCGACTCGTCGAGCCAATAGGCCGGGTCGGGCGCGTGATCGATCGAGTACTTCATGATCTCGAGCTGATCGCGCGCGCGCCGCATCTCGGTGACGTCCTCGACGACGCCGAGGAGGCACTCGGGCGCGCCGTTCGCGTCGCGGAGCACCGTGGCGCTGAGCGAGACCGGGTAGGTGCTGCCGTCCTTGCGCACCGAGATCGTCTCGAAGCCGCGCACCTCTCCCGTTCGCCGCAGCCGATCGAGGAACTCGGCGCGATCTTCGGCGCTCCGATAGAGCCGCGACGTCGCGAGCGTGAGCATCTCCTCGGAGGTGTCGTACCCCGCGAGCCGCAGCGTCGCCGGGTTCACGTAGAGCAGGCGGCCGTCGAGCGACGCCATGAAGACGCCGACGTTCAGGTGAGCGACGACCCGCTCGTAGAGCCCCTGTTCGCGCGCAGCGGTCGGCTGCGCGTCGTGCCCGGACACGGTGGCTTCCCCCTCGGCCATGTCCGCTTTGCGTATCACTCGCAGGAGCGAGGCGGCAGGCTTTCCGATGGTTGCCCGGCCGCGCGGGGCGCCCCAGCAGGCTGTGGAGCTTCTCCGAGACCGGCCTCTCCTCTTCCGCGTCATCCCCCGATTTTCCGCGCGGTCGACCACAGCCTGCCGACGGGCACGTCTTGCACGGGCCGTTCTTCAATTGCCGGCTGGGGATTTCGTTCGCGACGGATGGCGGGCGCGCCCGCACCTCGGCCGCCGTCGGCTGTTGTTTCGGCCGCGCTACTCCTTCATGCGCTGCCGCTTGCGCTCAATCTCCGCGCGCACGGCGCGGGCGCCGAGGGCGTAGCCGATGCTCAGGCCGAGCAGCAGAACCGCGGGGATGAAGAGCACGTGCGTGGCCGACATGGCTACTTCGCGTCCGCCTTGCCGTGCGCGTCCTTGAGCGCGGCCTCGAGGGCGTCGAGCCGCTTGCTCACGCCGCTCTGGCGCAGGAACACGCGCAGCACCGTCAAGAGCATCACGACGAGGATGATCGCGTAGGCGGCGACGAGCAGCGAACCGCCGCTCACCGACTCGCCGCCGTCGTTCGCGGCGCGGAAGGTCGACGCGCGATCGTCGGGGCTCGTGGCGATGGACGCGCTCGGCGCGGGGGCGGCGGAGGGGGCGGCTTCGGGAGCGGGCATGGGAGCCTTCACGGTGCGGTGTTCCGGGTCGGGCGCGGGGACGGCGCGGCGCGCCTCAGCCGCCCTCTTCGTGCTGGATGAGGCCGGCGTCGAGGGCCTCTTCCTCGAGCTGCCGCGCGCGCCGCGCGAGCAGCTCCCCGCGCGCGCGCACCCACAAAAGCAGGGCGAAGAGCGCGGTGAACGCGGCGAGCGAGAGGAAGAGCGCCGGGAGCATGCGCGGATCGAGGCCGCCGCCCCCCTTGGTGATCACGGTCGGGTGCTGCCCCGACCACTTCTTCACGGAGTAGTGGATGATCGGCAGGTCGGCGACGCCGAGGATGCCGAGCGCCGCGGCGAAGCGCTTCTCGGGCTCCCCCTCGCCGCCGAAGCCGCGCAGCACGACGTACGCGACGTAGATCAAGAGCGCGAGCAGCGTGGTGGTGAGGCGCGGATCCCAGGTCCAATAGGCGCCCCACGCCTTGCGGGCCCACAGCGGGCCGCTGAAGACCACGATCGCGCCGAACGCGACGGCGAGCTCCGCGCCCGCCTGGCCGATCGCGTCCCCCTTCTCGTTGCCCGTGGCGAGGAACCACGCGCTGCCGACGAGGCAGGCCGCGGCGCCCAGGTACATCGCGTAGGCCGCCGGCACGTGGAAGTAGAAGATCTTCTGGACGATCCCCATGCTCGCCTCGACGGGCGCGACGGCGAAGATCTCGTAGAGCGCGCCGAGCAGCAGCGCCGCCGTGAGCGCGGTCAGGCCGAAGAAGACGGCGGTCGAGGTCTTGCCGGGGGACACGCCGCGCACCTTAGAACTCATCTCGAAAGTCCCGCAACGCCCAATCGCGCTCGCCCGGTCGGTCGGGCGGGCCCGATGCGGCTCGGCGGTCCCGCAGCTCGGTCCTCGCTCCCGACGACCCCGCGAGCGCACCTCGAGGTCTCGAGCTTCGCTTTGGCGTCGGCGGCGGGCGCCGCAAGGGGCGTCGGCGGCGGGCGCCGCTCGGCGCTTCAACCCTGCCCCTGGGTCACCTGTTTGACGCTCTGAGCGGCGCGATCGACGAGCTTGGACGTGAGATCGACGATCTCGACGTAGCGATAGACCCCCGCCTGCAAGGCGAGCACGTCGCCGTTCGAGAGAGCGCCCTGACCGGCGCGGGTCGCGCGATCGACGAGCCGCTCGCCGCGCGCAGCCTCGTCGCCGAGCGAGCTCAGGACCGACGCGAAGGTGCGCGTCGGCGCGGCGGCCGGCGCGGCGGGGAGCGCGCGCGGCGCGGGGGCGAGGGGGGTCGAGAGCGCGCGAATCGGGCCGAGCTCGGACATGCGGAAGCTCGACCGGCGGGCGCGGTCGGTTGCGTGGCCGGCGCCGTCAGTGCTTGAGGATGCCCGAGGCGAACAGGCCGCCGATGACCGCCCCGATGGCGAGCAGCACCAGGCCGATCTTGGTCGCGAGCCCCGTGCCCTTGGCCGGCTGCGCGGCGGCCGGCGCCGCGCTCGGTTGCGGCTGCGGGGCGAGCTTCTTCTGCGCCTGCTCGAGCGTCTGCCCCGCGAAGGGGGAGAGCATCGGCTGGGCCGTCTGCACCGTGCGCCCCATCGCGATCGGGCTCGTCCCTGGAGGCTCTTCGAGCGCGCTCAGGTCGCCGGCGCTCGGCAAGGGGCGGCTGCCGCTCGAGATCGACGACTGCTGTCGCCCGCCGGCGACGCCGAAGCTCTCGAGATCCAGCGCGACGGCGCCCGCGTCCTGCTCTGCGTCGATCGACTGGAACTGGAAGACCGCCTGCTCGGCCCACTGCAGGAACTCCTCGACCCCGGTGCTGCGCGCGGCCTCGCGCTCGCGGCGGCGCTGCTCCATCGCGTTGCGCACGAGATCGGCGACCTCGAAGTCGGTGACCGCGTGGTTGCCGTGGCGGAAGAGGAAGGCGTTGAGATCGGCGCCGAGCTCGCGGGCCGTCGAGTAGCGCTGCGAGGGCTCCGCCGCGAGCGCGCGGGCGAGGATCGGCTCGAGCTCGGGCGGCACGTCGGAGCGCAGGCGCGTGATCGGCGGGATGATCGCCCGCTGGACCATCTGCACGGTCTCGAGGTCGGTCTTGCCCATGAAGAGGCGACGACCCGCGAGCAGCTCCCAGAGCATGATGCCGATGGCGAAGATGTCGGCGCGGGCGTCGACCTCCTGCCCCTTGGCGGCCTCGGGGGCGAGGTAGCTGAACTTGCCCTTGATCATGCCGGGCTCGCTCTTCTCGAGCTGCGTGTTCGCCTTCGCGAGCCCGAAGTCCACGATCTTCACCTCGCCGTGCTTGGTGATCAGCACGTTGGGCGGGCTCATGTCGCGGTGGACGATCCCGAGCGTGCCGCCCTGGTCGTCGACGAGGCCGTGCGCGTACTGGAGCCCCTTGCAGAGCTCGACGGCGATGAAGGCGGCCTCCTCCATGGGGAAGGAGCGGCTCGAGTTCTTGAGCGTGTCGATGATGCCGCGGAGGTTCGCGCCGTCGACGAACTCCATGACGATGAAGTAGGTGCCGTCGCCGACGCCGATGTCGAAGACCTGGACGCAGTTGGAGTGCGAGAGGCGCGCGGAGAGGCGCGCCTCGTCCAGGAACATCTTGATGAACCCCTCTTTGGTGGCGAGGTGGGGGAGCACGCGCTTGATCGCGACCTGCTTCTTGAACCCCTGCAGCCCGATCGCCTCGGCCTTGAACACCTCGGCCATGCCCCCCGCTTCGAGGCGGTCGATGACTCTATATCGTTGGTCGCTGGCCATTCGGTCTCCGCGCGGGGGCGTGCTCGATCGCGATCGAAGCATCGACCACGACCATCGTGAGCGATTAGAGGTGTTGCAGATCGGACGGTCAAGCTCGTCTCGTCGCGGGGGATCGGTCGCCGACGATCAGCTCGCGTCCTTCGCGCAGCGGAAGCCGAGGTCGCGACGGCGCTCGGAGGCGACGGCGTAGCCACGCGCGGCGCCGCGCAGCTCGACGAAGGGGCTCAGGTACGAGCCGCCGCGCACCACGCGCAGCCTCCCCGACGAGCCCGGCCTCGGCGCGGTCCGGCGCGGATCGGTCGACGGGGCGGCGGGGTATTCGATCTCGTAGAGGTCGATCACCCACTCGGCGACGTTCCCCGCGAGGCCCAGGATCCCCTCCGGCGTTCCGTACGCGACGAAGGCGTCGGCCGGCGCGAGCGCGGCGAAGCCGTCGACGTCGTCGAAGGTCCCCTCGTCGACGAGGATCGCCTTGCTGAAGGGGTTGACGTAGAGGCGCGCGCCGAAGTCGAGCGCGCCGTGGTTGGCGAGGTGAGGGTTCCACTGCTCACCCCACGGAAAGCGCCGGCCCGAGCCCCCGCGCGCGGCGCGCTCCCACTCGGCCTCGGTCGGCAGCCGCGCGCCTGCGAAGGCGCAGTAGCGCTCGGCGTCGCTCCACGAGACGTAGGTGACCGGGAGGTCGCCGCGCCCTTCGCGCGGGTCGCCGGGCGGGATCGCGGCGCGCGCGCAGGCGGCCGCCTCGACGCAGCGCCGGTAGTCGTCGAGCGAGACCTCGGTGCGGTCGAGCAGGAACGGCGACAGCGTGACCTGATGCGCCGGGAGCTCGTCGGCGTAGCTGCGGCAGAAGGCGCCGAGCGGCTCGCGGGCGCACTGCTCGCCGGCCCAGCGCGCCTCGTCGACGGAAGAGCCCAGCGTGAAGGTGCCGCCGGAGAGGTAGACCCTGCCGGTGACCTTCGTGGTCAGCAGCGCCGCCCCGGCGTCGGCGTCGATCTCGGTGCGCCGCTCGATCGGCGGCGGATCGAGCGTCGAGGCGGGCTTGGCGCCGCAGGTGGCCATCGCGCACGCGAGCGCGATGGCGCCGGGCGCGGGGACGAGGCGGCGCGCGCGGGCATCCCCTTCGACGGGATCGCTGCCGTGCGAACCGCTACCATCGCCTCCGAACATGGCTCCTCCGCCCACCCAGACCCTCGAGCTCGACAAGTACGCCCCCGACGCGCGCGCCCTCATCTTCGCCGCGCAGCAGCTGGCCGACGAGAGGCAGCACGCGGAGGTCGAGCCGATTCACCTGCTGCACCGGGCCGTCGATCGCGATCGCGCGATCGCCGAGGTGTTCCGCAAGGCGGGGGCCGACCCCGCGGACGTGCTCGCGGAGGCCGACTCGGCGCTGCGTCGCATGCCGAAGACGGGCAAGGGGGAAGCGTACATCGCCAAGTCGTTCCTCGATTTGCTCTCGGAGGCCGAGCGCGAGGCCGAGCGCGACAAGGCGCAGCAGGTCTCGCTCGAGCACGTGCTCACCGCGCTCACGCGCCAGATCCGCGGCGCGGCCGGGGCCGTCTTGCAGGCGATGCGCGTCGAGCCGGGCTCGCTCAAGCCGCACTACGGCCTCTTGAAGACCACGCCGCGCGACGGCCAGCCGATGGTGAGCGGCGCGCCGTCGGGGGGGGTGAGCTGGCCGGATCTGCTGGCGCGCGCGACCGTCGACCTCGTCGAGCAGGCGAAGAAGGGGCAGCTCGATCCGGTGATCGGCCGCGACGTGGAGGTGCGGCGCGTGCTGCAGATCCTGGAGCGGCGCGCGAAGAACCACCCGCTGCTCGTCGGCGAGCCCGGCGTCGGCAAGACCGCGATCGTGCGCGCGCTCGCCCAGCGAATGGCCGCGGGCGACGTGCCGCGCAACCTCGTCGGCTCGAAGATCCTCTCGCTCGATCTCGGCGGCGTGATCGCGGGGGCGAAGCTGCGCGGGGAGATCGAGGAGCGGCTGCGCGTGGTGCTGCAGGGGTTGCGCCCCCAGGAAGGCCAGAAGGGGGAGTCGATCCTCTACATCGAGGACTTCGCCGCGCTCTTCGGTCAGGCCTCGGCGGGCGCCGGGGTCGGCGAGCTGCTCAAGCCGGCGCTCGTGCGCGGCGACCTGCGCATCATGGCGAGCTGCTCGACCGAGGGGCTGCGCAGGGTGCAAGACAAGGATCCGGGGGTGCTGCGGCGCCTCACGGTCGTCGAGATCGACGCGCCCGACGTCGAGAAGGCGAAGCAGATCCTGCGCGGCGTCGCGATCCGCTACGAGAAGCACCACGACGTGAACATCGGCGAGGGGGCGATCTCCGCCGCGGTGGTGCTCGCCAAGCGCTACGTGCAGGATCGCGCGCTGCCCGACAGCGCCTTCGATCTGCTCGACGAGGCCTGCGCCCGCAAGCGCGTCGAGCTCGACTCGGTGCCGGCCGAGGTCGACGACTCGATCCGCAGGCTCGACTCCCTCAAGGCGCAGCTCGAGGCGCTGAAGGGGGACGACGACCGGCTGTCGGTCTCGACGCGCAAGAGGCTCGAGGCGGAGCTCGCCGAGCTCGAGCCGCGGGTCGTGCAGCTCAAGGCGAAGCTCGAGTCGCGGCGGGGCGCGCTCGCGGCGGCCGAGGCCCTGCGCGGCGAGCTGCGCCAGAAGGAGAGCGACCTCGCGGAGGCCAAGAAGAAGGCCGACTACGCCCGCCTCGGCGAGCTCGAGCACGTGACGATCCCGGACGTGCGGCGACGCCTCGGCGCGGCCGAGGACGCGGTCGCGCGCGAGGGGGGCGGCGCCTCGAACGCGGTCGGCGAGGAGGACGTCGCCAAGATCCTCGAGGACTGGACCGGCATCCCGCAGCAGAAGATGCTCGAGGCCGAGGCCGACAAGCTGCTCAAGATGGAGGAGCGGCTCGCGATGCGCGTGGTCGGCCAGGAGGAGGCCACGCGCGCGGTCGCCAAGGCGGTGCGGCGCGGTCGCATCGGGCTGCGCGATCCGGGCAAGCCGATCGGCTCCTTCCTGTTCCTCGGCCCCTCGGGGGTCGGAAAGACCGAGCTCGCCAAGGCGCTCGCCGAGTTCCTCTTCGACGACGAGCAGGCGATGACCCGCCTCGACATGTCCGAGTTCATGGAGAAGCACATGGCGCAGCGCCTGCTCGGCGCGCCGCCCGGCTACGTCGACAGCGAGGAGGGGGGCTTCCTCACCGAGGCGGTGCGCCGCCGGCCCTACTCGGTGCTGCTGTTCGACGAGGTCGAGAAGGCGCACTCCGACGTCTTCAACCTGCTCCTGCAGGTGCTCGACGACGGCCGGCTCACCGACGGGCGCGGGCGCCTCGCCGACTTCTCGAACACCGTCGTCATCATGACGAGCAACATCGGCTCGCAGCGCATCCTCGAGACCGACAAGAAGGTCTTCGAGTCGGACGAGGGGCGCGAGGCGCTCAAGGACGTGCTGCGCGAGGAGCTGCGCAAGTTCTTCCGGCCCGAGTTCCTCAACCGCGTCGACGACGTGGTCGTCTTCCGCGCGCTCACCAAGGACGATCTGAAGGGGATCGCGACCATCCAGCTGCGCAAGCTCGACAGGCTCCTCGCCGAGAAGGAGCTCAAGGTCACGCTCACCGACGCCGCGCGCGATCGGCTCGTCGAGCTCGGCTACGAGCCGAGCTTCGGCGCGCGCCCCTTGCGACGCGCGATCCTGAAGGAGATTCAGGACCCGCTCGCCGAGGAGATCTTGAAGGGGGGCTATCCGGCGGGGGCGACGGTCAAGGTCGACCTCGCGGGGGAGGCGTTCACCTTCTCGGCCGTGAAGTGAGCCCCGCGTGCTGAGCCGCATCGTCGCCTACGCCACGACCCTGCCTGCCCCCCGCCGCGTGCGCGATCCCGTCGGCACCTTCGCGATCGCCTTCGAGAGCGCCGGCCTGCGCCTGCGCGGGTGGGTGAACGACGTGCCGCGCGCGAGGGGCACCGTGGTCCTCGCGCACGGCTACCGGGACGATCGCACCCAGCTCGCGCTGCTCGTCGAGCCGCTCGCGCGCCGGGGGCTGCGCACGCTCGGCTTCGACTTCCGCGCGCACGGCGAGAGCGAGGGGGATCGCGTCACGATCGGGGTCGAGGAGTCGCTAGACGTGATCGCGGCGCTCGGCTTCGCGCGCCGCACCTTCGGCGAGCCGGTCTCGTACATGGGCTTCTCGATGGGGGCGGCCGCCTATCTGCTGTCGCTCGATCGCGACGGCGGCGGCGAGGCGCACGTGGCGGTGCTCGACTCCCCCTACGACACGCTCCACGAGGCGATCGCGGCGCGGTTCGACCGGTTCTTCGTGCCCCGTCGCTTCGCGCGCGGCCTCGAGCGGCTCGCGGCGCGCCGCACCGGCGTCGCGATCGAGCGCGTGCGCCCCATCGACGCCCTCGCGCGCCTCTCGCGCCCGACGCACCTGGTCTTCGCGCGGCGCGACGCGTGGATCGGCGAGGAGACGCGCGCGCGCTTTCGGGCCGCGGCGCCGCCGGGGTGCACCTTCGAGCTCGTCGAAGGAGGGCACCAGGACCACCTCACGCCGCGCTGGGCCGAGACGATCGCCGACGCCTTCGGGCGGGCCCTCAGCGCCGTCGGCGAGTGAGCATCAGCGCCAGCGCCGCCACCGCGCCGAGCGCGCCGGAGGTCGAGGTCTCGCCGGGGCGCGCGGCAAGCTCGCACGCGCACCCGCTCGAGCTCGTCGGGGCCGTCGGGGCGTCGGCGGCGGCCGCGTCGGTGCCGGCGTCGGCGGGGGGCGGCGGCGCGTCGGGCACGATCGGGTCGTTGGTGACGCTGAGCGCGTCGTAGTAGCCGTCTTGCTGGCCGGTGCTGCCGATCATCAGGTGCACCGGCGCGGTGGTGCCGGCCGTCCCCGCGACGTGGAGCTCGACCGAGCAGCTGCCGCTGGACCCCGAGATCGTGCAGGTGCCTTGGGTGGCGTCGTGCGAGAACGGGCCGTACTTGAAGGTGATCGGCGTGTCCGACGCCTTGGCGAGCAGCACCGGCTTGAACGGCGTGCCGTTGCCGCCGAAGGGGCTGCCGCCGCTCGCCGGCGCATACGCGGTGAAGCTCGCGTGGAAGGTGACCGTGCCCCCCGCGGGGGAGTCGTAGCGGACCTGGAAGACCCCCGGCGAGAGCGTGACGCCGCCGCCGACCGTGGAGGTGCCGAGCGCGAAGAACGGCACCTGCGGATCGACCGAGCGAAACGGCGCGCCCGTCCACGGGCGCACGCGCGGATCCCCCTTCTTCATGCCGCGCGACTCGTACGACTGCTTGAGCGCGTCGCCGGTCGCGGCGTCGAGGTCGCTCGTGATCGCGGCGACGAGGATCTCGGTGAGGTCGCCGTAGCCGAGGCTGCCGGTCGGCACCATGGTCAGCCCCTTGAGCCACGCGCGCTGAAAGGCCTGCTGCTTCGTCGCGTCGAGCGTCGAGTAGACCTGCCAGGTGGCCGCGCTGAAGGGGTTCGAGTCCTGGTGCACCTCGCCGACGAGCGCATCGGGCATCTTCTCGGTGTTCGTCGCGTTGCGGATGCACTGGTCCGAGGTGAGCCCCTTTTAGGCGTACGC
>JAJXTK010000120.1 GCA_021783935.1 Myxococcales bacterium
GCCGAGGCACGGTTGCCTGCGCGCGTTCGCGCCACGCGATCTCCCTTCCCCCGCACCGCGGGGGAAGGGCGGGGATGGGGGCTGTAACAGCGACGATCGCGCTCAGGGCGGGATCCCGACCCGCCGCGCGGGCCTCGCGCGCGAATCGCTGTACGATTTCCGACTGCGCCGCCGCGCTCGGCAGGAGAAACTCGAGCGCGACACGTTGCTCCAGCTGCAGGTGCATCGCCGCGACGACGACGCCCATGCCGCCCATGCCGAGCACGCGATCGACTCGGTATTTGCCGGCGACGACGTCACCCTCGCGAACCGGCGCTGGCTCCTCTTTGGTACTCATGTCGTGCCGCGATTTCGTGTCCGCGTTCGCGCTGAAGCGGGCGTGGGGCAAGCGCTCGGCAAGTGATGCGACTCACACCCCCGAGCGGCCCTACGGCAGCCCCGTGGCCTCGTTCGCTCGGTACGGCGCGCAGCGCGCCCCCGCGCAACCAACCTTGGACCACAAGGACGGCTGAAGGCCCCCGAGAGCGCCTCACGTTCACCCGAGGCCGTCGGGGCCCAACAAGCGCAGGAAGTGAAGCCGTGGCCCGAAGCGATCCGACCGACGAGTACACCTTCGGCGCGCTCTGGTCCGACGAGGACGGGGAGCTCGTCGGCCTCTGCGCCGAGTTCCCGCCTGCATCGCGTGGCGGGCGCGACCCGACGCCGCGCGCACCGGCGCTGCGCTGTTCGAACGCCAGCGCGGCGACTTGCGCGCGCGGCGCTTCGGAGCGATCCACGCCTAGCCGATACGGCGCGCGGGGCTCCTCGACCGCTACGATATCGGCTTGAGTCGAGCGGACGCCATGCCTGGTTCTCATCGTCGCGCCGACGCGCCGGCGCTCGTCTCGCAAGCTGCCGTCAGCCGCGACCATCGCGACCTCGAGGACCCCATCACGGCCGATGAGCCGACGGCCGCCGAGCGGAGCGTGCGCGAGGCGGCCCGGAGCCTGGCCGACGCGATCGCGCTCGTCGTTGCCGCGCGCGGCCCAGGGCATCGAGAGCGCCACCGACGGCTCCTCGAGCGCGCCATCGCTCTGGCGAACGATCTCGCGAACGATCTCGCGAACGACGCGCGCGTCGCGGCCGACGACGCCTCGGCGTCGCGCGCGCGAGCGATCCTGGCGAGGGCGCACGCGGCGCGCGCCGAGGACGCGCTCCACGGCGCGGGGCAGCTCTCGCTGGGCGCCCAGCGCGCGCCGACGCCCGAGGCCTGCGACGACGGCTGGCGGCGCGTCGAGACGATCGTGGCCGTCGCCGAGGAGTCGGCGCACGCGGCGGCGACGGCGGCCGAGGCGATCGGCGCGGGCTTCTCGGGGCTCGCGCGAGACGCACGCGCCGCGAGCGACCGAGCCCACGCCGCGGCGCGCGCCGCGCGCAGGCTCGTCGACGAGCGCAATCACGCCTACACGTTCCACGCGGATCAAGGCTTCTCGTTCGGCGAGGGGTGGTACCTCGCCGCGGCGGCCACGCTCGCCGGCGTGGCCATCCAGATCGAGCCCGCCCAGGCGGCGAGCGCGCAGGCGGAGCGGTTTCTGCGAGACGCCGGGCTCGGCGATCGCCTGCGGCCATATCGCCCGCGTCCACGCGCGAACAAGCAGACGACCGCCGTCGTCGCGCGCGCCTTCCGGGCCGACCCGCTCGGCGCGCAGCGCAGGCTGCGCGCGGCGTTCCTCGGCGATGCGCCGATCGGCAAGGAGGTGGCCGACTGGATCGACGCGAGGCTCGTCGAGCGCCGAGATCGCGACAAGGTGCTCGTCTGGATCCGCGACGGCGCGCACCAGCCGGGGCGCAACACGGACGTCTCCGAGCTCGTCGAGCTCACCCGGCGCGTCGAGCGCGCAGGCCTGGTGCCGATCGTCGTCGGCGACGCGGTCCGTGGCGGCGCCCCCGCCGCGGCGGTCGACATGATCCTGTTCTGGAAGGACCCGATCTACCGCGGCGACGAAGCCCGGCGGGCGCAGCTCCAGTTCTTCGAGCACCTGCGCGACGCGCACGGCGTGGTCGGTCAGCTCGGCGTCACGACCGCCGGCATGGACGGCCCCGCCCTGCTGGGCATGCCCACGATGTACCTCACCGAGGCGTCGAACGTGCGCATGCGCGAGTGGGTCGGCGCCGTGCCCGGCTATCGCGAGATCGTCCGCAAAAATGGCTATCTCGAGCGGGTGAGCGAGGGCTTGAGCGAGTGGGCGGCGCGCGGGCGGATCACGGCTCTGGCGTCGACCACGTCCTCGGCGTCGCGTCGCTGACGATCTCGAGGTCCACGTGGTGCAGGAACGGGCGCGGGCCGCGCGCGCGGATCCAGTCGATCATCTGGCGAAGCCCCTCTTCGAGCGACACGCGCGGCTCGTAGCCGAGCAGCGCGCGCGCCTTCGCCGCGGAGCAGTTCGCAAAGGGGACCTCGCGGGGGCGCGGCGGCAGGAAGTCGCAGCGCAGCTCGACGTCCATGAGGCGCGCCACGAGCTGCGCGAGCTCCAGCACCGAGACGAACTCGTCGTCGGGGCCCACGTTGATCACCTGGCCGGCGCACGCGGGGCTCGTCGCCATCTGCCGCAGGGGCGCGACGACGTCGGACACGAAGCTGAAGCAGCGCCGCTGCGAGCCGTCGCCGTAGATGGAGAGCCGACGCCCCTGGAGCAGCGAGTTGACGAAGATCGCGGCGACGTTGCGGTACGGGTCGTCGTACTTCTGCCGCGGGCCGATGATGTTGTGCGGCACCGCGACGACCCACTCGACGCCGTGCGTCTCGGCCAGGTTGCGCACGAGCAGCTCGGCGGCGAGCTTGCCGATGCCGTACGGGTCCTGCGGGCGCGGCGCGAGGTCCTCCGAGAACGGCACCTCGTTCTCGCCATATCGCGCCATCGACGAGCAGAAGACGAAGCGCCGGGCCCGGCTCGCGATCGCCGCCGACACCATGCCGCTCGTCGCCGTGACGACGTTCTGGGTCACGAAGTGCGGGCTGAAGACGCTGAGCCCCTCGTAGGCCGTCGCCGCGCAGTGGTAGACGACGTCGACCCCCTGCATCAGCGCGCGCATGCGCGCGAAGTCGTTGCAGTCGGCGCGGTGGAAGGACACCCCCGCGGGCACGTTGTCGAGGTAGCCGCCGACGAGGTTGTCGACCCCGACGACCTCGAGGCCGTCGGCGAGGAACGCGTCGGCGAGGTGGCTGCCAAGGAACCCCGCGACCCCGGAGATGAAGACGCGCTGCGCGGGCGCCGCCTCGCGCATCAGGGCCTCGCGCCCGGTACGCAGGCCTTTCCGCCCGCGAGGTCGGCGCAGTAGCCGCCGAGCGCGGTGCAGTCGGCGTCGGCCGCGCAGGACTTGAGGCAGCTCCCCGCGATGCCCGCGGGCTGCGTCGAGAAGAGCGGCTTGCCGGCCTTGTCGGTGGTCGGCAGCTGCGCGCTGCACGTGAAGCCCACCGGGCAGAGGACGCTCGCGTCGCCGACCTTGCAGAACGACGTGCAGTAGCCCTGCTTCGTCGTCGTGTCATAGTTGCAGTTGCAGTGCGGCGGGGTGGCGCTCGCGTCGGCGTCGGTGCACGGGTCGCCGACCTTCTTCGTGTACGTGTCGGTCTTCGTGACGCACTCGCCGGTCTCGAGCTGGCACTGCTCGCCGGCGGCGCAGTCGGCGCTCTTCGTGCAGCCGCCGTAGCAGTAGCCGACCCCCGCGATCCCCGACGCGCCGACGCTCCAGTCGTACATGTTGCAGGCATCGAGGCCTTGGCACCCCTTGGGCGCCGCGCCCGTGCCGTCGAAGGTGCACTTCGGGAAGCACGAGCCGGGCTGACCGACGGCGCCGAGGCACACGCCGCGCGCGCCGTCGCAGAGCGCCGCGGCCGTCCCGTCGCCGACGTCGCAGCCGTCCGACAGGCACACGGGCGTCGGGAAGACCGAGCCCGCGACGAACGTGTCGGACGAGCAGGTCGAGAGCCCCTGCCCCGTCTTGTCGCACTGGCTGTCGGCGGTGCAGGGGTCGCCCACCGTGTCGTCGATGACCGGCGCGGCCTCGTTCGCGGCGTCGCCGACCTCCGGCGCGAC
Organism: Myxococcales bacterium; assembly: GCA_021783935.1. GTDB lineage: Bacteria > Myxococcota_A > Polyangia > Polyangiales > JADJMO01 > CAIXWQ01. The sequence goes on from JAJXTK010000120.1 coordinate 4,074, forward strand.
GTCGATCGCGGCTGCGTCGCTCGCCGCGTCGCTCGCCGCGTCTGCCGCGGACGGCGGGCTCGCTCCACCGCTGCTGCTCGAGCAGCCGGCGAGCGGAGAGGCGACGAGCGCGACGATGAACAGCGGGAGAAAGCCCTTCATGGCCACGACCCGTTGCGCGCGCTCGGCGCGGAAGACAAGCCTCGCCTGGCCGGCGCCCACCGTGCGCTCGAGCGAGCCTTCTACCATACTGCCCCAGATCCGAGCCTGGTTCCGATCCGTCAACTGCCAGGCTCTCCGCGGGAGGGTGGTTCGCCCAAATCTCCACGGCCTCGACTCGCTTCCCCTGCACCGCGGGGGACGGGCTCGCGATCGGGGCCGTTCGAGGCGTCGCGGGCCAGATTTGGGGCAGCCGTGCTACTGCGGCGGAGCACCGGGCGGCGCGACCGGCGGCACCGTGTCGGGCACGACGCACGAAGAGAGATCGAACAGCATGAATTCGAGCGCCTTCTCCTGCGGCGACAGGGCGCCCGTGTTGCAGCCGGTCGGGACGACCCTCGTCGCGGTGTAGTCCTTCGAGGCGGAGCCGACGTGCAGATCCGAGTAGACGATGCGGCCGCACTGGGCGTCGGCGGCAGCACCGACGGGCGTGTTGAAGGAGAAATACTCGGTGATGCTCGAGCTCGCCGAGTCGGCGATCCACGGCGTAGACGGGGTGTTGGCGATGGTGACGTTGGCGTTGTGCTTGGCCTCGGTCATCGGCAACAAATTGCCATTTAGCGCGCCGACGTTCTTCAGCCAGTCGTGCAGCGCGACCCCTTTGGGGAAGGTGCCACCGCTCGGGAGCGTGGTCAGGATCTCGCCGTTGATGTTGCCGAGCGGGTTTGCGCCCCTGGTCCACTGGGCGAGGTTGTCGGCGCCGAAGGGGCCGGTGTTGAACCACGCGTAGTGGAAGTGCGACGCGAAGACGCGGCCGCCGTCGTTGGCGTACTTCTGGAGCGCCGCCTGGTTCATGCCGGTCGTCTCGCTCCCTTCGCACGACAGCAGCACGATGTCGTACTTCTCGAGGTCCGCCGGGTTGTTCCACAGCGCGCTCGGGCTCGAGGGCGCGGCCGGCGAGGTGTTGGCGCCGCCGGCGCCTCGGTAGATGTGGATGCGCGCGTCGGGCTTGGTGTCCGCGGGGCCGTACTCGGACTCGTCGAGGCCGATGCGGACGAGCAGGCACTCGAGCGAGTCTGCGCCTCCGGTCGAGATCGCGATGTTGGGGATGTCGCCCTCCGTGCGGTTCTTGGGGAGTCGCACGGACTTGTCGGGGAGCGCGTTGTCGGTGCACGCGGTGACGGTCGGGATGGTGATCTGCCGACGCCACTTGCCGACTTGGACCACGAGGGGGATGTTGCTGCCGACCGGCGCGTTCTTGATCGTGAACTTCCCCGCCGAGTCGGTGAGCGCGGAGACGAGCGGCGAGCCGCTGTAGAGCGAGTCGCAGCTCGCGCAGCTCGCGCCGGTGGGGAGCGGCGATAGCGCCGCGTTGGGCACGTAGACGCCGACGTCGTAGAGCGGATCGCGCCCGGCTGGGTCGTAGACGACGCCGCTGATCGTGGTCGTCGTCCCGCCCGCGCACGCCTGCTGCTGGCACTGGAGCCCTACGCACGGCGGCGCGACGTCGTTCGAAACGGCGTCGAGATCGAAGTTGCCGCCGGGGCCGCCGTCACCTGCGGGGTTGAGACCGCCGCTGCCGTCGCCTGCGACGCTGCCGTCGCCTGCGACGCTGCCGTCGCCGTCATTGGCGAATAGGTCATTGGTGTTCGTCGTCGAGCCGCACGCGGCTGTGGCGGGCACGACCGTGCCGATCATCGCGAGGGTCGCCAGGAGGCTTGCGCGCATTGCATTTATGTACCTCTTGATCCTGGCCTTGCACGCTCGAAATCGACCGCGAGCGAGCGTCACGCGCGCGTGACAGGCAAGCGTTCAGCGCGCGTGACCCTGCGCCACCGGCGCGATGTCGCCTTGTTGGCGGCGACGTCCCAGGCCGAACGCCGAGTCCGATTCGCCGAACTTGGTCACGAGCTGCGAGGACTACGACGCTGCGTTGGAGCCAAAGGGCGCCAGGCCACCGACAGCGCGTCGGCGCCGGTGACTGGGGCGTAGGCCGCCGTCAGCGCCCCGCCGCGTGCCTGGGCGAGAAGCCACCGCCCTTCGGCCACCTCACGTCGACGTCGAGCCAGCGCAGCATGATCGCCCGCGAGATGCGGGGCGCGTCCGGGCGGCGCATGCGCGCACGCACCGCCTCGGCGCCCGCCGCGTCGCCGCCGGCCTCGAGGCCCACGACGACCAGGTAGAGATCCTCGAGATCGTCGTCCTGCTCGAGGTCGACCTTCCTCGCGGCCGCCAGCGCGTCCGCGCGTCGGCCGTCGAGCGCGGCGAAATACGCCTCCAAGACCGCCACCGAGTCCGGGAATCCGCGCGTCTTGTACTCGCCGAGCGCGGCGTTGGCCTTTCGGATCAGATCGGCCTTGTCGGCGCCGGTGCGCGACTCGGCGAGCATCCGAGTGAGGTACGCGCGGTGCCAGCGGTCCTTCTGGAACGCGAGCGTCTCGCGCCCCTCCGGCTCCCAGCTTCCACGTGCGGCGCACCGCGTCGCCGCGTCGTTCTCGGCGAGGGCCGCCGCGGGGTCACCTTGCGCCTCGCGGATCATCATCATCGCGTTGTGCGCCGAGAACTCGTCGGGGAGCTCAGAATGCTTGGCGAGCGTCGGGATCACGCCGAGGAGCGTCGCGGCGGCCCGATCGAAATCGCCGGCCTGCGCGTGGCGCGTGGCCCGCACACGCGCGACCACATAGGCGTAGTGCGCGTCGCCGCCGGCGGCACGATCGGCCTCGGCGAGGCGTCGGTCTGCGGCGGCGAGGTCACCGTCGACCAGCGCCTGCATCGCGGCATCGAGGGCCGACCCGAGCGCGGCCGGAACGGGCTGGGGCTCGGGCGCGACGGACGCGGAGCCGGCGGCGCGCACGCTCGTCGAGGGCGCGAGCGCCGATCCGGAGGCAATCGTGCCCGTCGCGGGCGCGGCGTGCCCGCTGCCCGAGGAGCGCGAGCAACCCGCGAGCGTCGTCGCGAGGGCGAGGGCGGCGAACAAGGGGAGGCGCATGGACGGATTCTGCACGTGCGGCGACGGCGATTGAACCGAGCCCGCCTCGCGCGCGCTTCGGCCGCTCTCGTAGGGGCGGGCTCGCGTTCGCGATCCGCTCGCTCGACCCACGCCGCGCCCCTCGCTCGCGATCGCCCCACCCCGGGGTGGGCGCGCCTGATCGCGCGGCGGCGCGTTCGTGCACCTCGGACTGAAATGGTCAGGGGCGCGACAAGGGCAAGCTCTCCGGTCCGCCGAGAGGCTATGACTCTCGACATGCTGCGCCGCCCCTCCTTCGCCCTCGCCTTCCTCCTCGTCGCGATGCCGCTCGCAGCCTGCTCGGGGAACACGAGCTCGACGGCGACGGCTGGCGACTCCGGCGTCGGCGCCGACGGCGCGACGAGCGACCCGTGCCCGCCGTGCCTCGACGACAGCACCTGCGGCGCCGGCGCGTGCGTGCAGCTCGGCGTCGACAGCTACTGCGCCCCTCGGTGCGACACGACGAGCTGCAGCGCCGACCGCACCTGCACGGACGCCGACGACGTGTCGGGCGCGAAGGTGCGCGCGTGCGTGCCGCTCGGAGACGTTTGCGGGGCGCCCGTCGGGCCGGACGCGGGCGGAGACGGCGCGACGGCAGACGCGCCGAGTCTCGGCGACGCCGCGGCGCCGACCGGGAGCGTCGACAAGAGCGGCGGCAAGGTCTCGCGGCTGGTCTTCGCGACGGTCGGCGACACGCGCCCGGCGATGATCGGGCTCACGAGCTCGTACCCGACCGCGACGATCACCAAGATCTTCACGCGCATGGCGGCGCTCACGCCGCAGCCGCAATTCGCCGTCTCGTCGGGCGACTACATGTTCGCGATCCCCGGCACCCAGGAGGGGGCGGCGCAGCTCGATCTCTACCTCGGCGCGCGCGCGGCCTTCCCCAACGTGCTCTTCGCGGCGATGGGCAACCACGAGTGCACCGGGCTGACCTCCTCGAACTGCCCGCCGCCGACGACGAACACCAACTACGGCGCCTTCATGAGCAAGCTGCTCGGGCCGATCGGGCGCACGGTGCCCTGGTACTCGATCCGCGTCGACGCGATCGACGGCCGCTGGACGTCGAAGTTCGTCTTCGTCGCGCCCAACGCGTGGAGCACGACGCAGCAGACGTGGCTGACCAAGGCGATGCAGGAGCCGACGACCTACACGTTCGTCGTGCGCCACGAGCCCGCCGACGCGACCACCGCGCCCGGCACGACGCCGTCGCAGACCATCATCGACGCGAACCCCTACACGCTGCTGATCGTCGGTCACACGCACACCTACGCGCATCCGTCGCAGCGCGAGGTGCTGTTCGGCAACGGCGGGGCCCCGATCACCGGCAGCGCCGCCTACGGCTTCGGGCTCTTCACGATGCGCGACGACGGCGCGATCGTCGTGGACATGATCAACGCCGACACCGGCGCGCCGGACCTCGGCTTCCGCTTCGCGGTGAAGGCCGACGGCTCGCTCACGCCGTAGGCCAGGCGCTCCGCGCGCGAGCCCCTCTACGTACCCCCGCGCGCGAAGCGGGCGCGCGTCGCCGCGGAGGCGCCTGGGCCCGGGCGCAGCTCGAGGTCGCGTGCGCGCAGCGGGCGCCCTTCCTCGTCGATCAGCCGCACGCGCGGGATCGGCCTCCCGGTGCGCCGATCGATCGCCAGGAGCGGCTCGTTGCCAGGCCCGCTGAGCCAGCGATCGCCCCACTGGCGCAGGGCCGTCATCACGGCGGCGAGGTCCTTGCCCCTCGGCGTGAGCTCGTATTCGTAGCGGGTACCGTGCGTGCCGGCGTCGACGCGCTGGAGCACGCCGCGCTCGACGAGGTGCGACAGGCGCTGCGTGAGCACGTTCTTGGCGACACCGAGCTCGCGTTCGAAGTCGGCGAAGCGGCGCGTGCCGAGGAACGCCTCGCGAAGCAGCAGCAACGTCCATCCGTCGCCGAGGACGCCGAGCGCGCGGGCGACGGAGCAGTTCTCGCCATCGAGGGAGCGGCGCATGCGAATTTGGTTGCACGAAGAAACCAAATTGTCCAGCCTGGTTGCATGCCTGACGCCCCGTTCGAGCCCACCGCGTGCATCCTCTGCGAGTGCAACTGCGGCCTTGAGGTGCAGCTCGGCGGCGAGGGGGCGCGGCACCTCGTGCGCGTGCGCGGCGACAAGAGGCACCCCGCCTCGCGCGGCTACGCGTGCGAGAAGCCGCACCGACTGGACGCCTACCAGAACGGGCGCGATCGCCTCACCACGCCGCTGCGCCGGCGCGCCGACGGCACCTTCGAGCCGATCGACTGGGAGACGGCGATCGGCGAGGTCGCCGCACGGCTGGCGCGCGTGCGCGACGAGCACGGCGGCGAGGCGATCTTCTATTACGGCGGCGGCGGTCAAGGGAACCACCTCCCCGGCGCCTACGCCACGGCGACCCGACGCGCGCTCGGCGCTCGGTATCGCTCGAGCGCCCTCGCGCAGGAGAAGACCGGCGAGTTCTGGGTCTCCGAGCGCGTGATGGGCAGCGTCACGCGCGCCGACTTCGAGCACTGCGACGTCGCCTTCTTCCTCGGCAAGAACCCCTGGCACTCGCACTCGATCCCGCGGGCGCGCGTCACGCTCAAGGAGCTCGCGAAGGATCCGGCGCGCACGCTGATCGTCGTCGACCCGCGGCGCACCGAGACCGCCGAGCTCGCGGACGTGCACCTCGCCGTGCGCCCCGGCACCGACGCGTGGTTGATGGCCGCCATCCTCGCGATCCTCGTCGAGGAGGACCTCGTCGACCACGCCTTCCTCGCCGCGCACGCGCGCCCGGCGGACGTCGCGGCCGTGGTGGAGGCGCTCCGAGGCGTGCCGATCGCGGCGTGCTGTGCGCGCGCCGGGGTCGACCAGGCGCTCGTGCGCAGGACGGCTCGCATCCTCGGCGGCGCCAGGGCGCTCGCGAGCTTCGAGGATCTCGGCGTGCAGATGAACCGCGGCTCGACGCTCGTGAGCTACCTGCACCGCTTGCTGGTGCTGCTCACGGGCAACCTCGGCAAGCCGGGCACGCACTACATCCCGACCACGCTCGTGCCGATCGCGAGCGGCGCCGCGCGCGGCAAGAGCCCCGTCGTCGGGGCGCCGATCATCGGGGGCTTGGTCCCCTGCAACGTGATCGCCGACGAGATCCTGACCGATCACCCGAGGCGCTACCGCGCCATGATCGTCGAGGGGGCGAACCCGGCGCACTCGCTCGCCGACTCCAAGCGCCTGCGCGAGGCGCTGCGCGCCCTCGACACCGTCGTCGTGATCGACGTCGCGATGACCGAGACCGCGCGCCTCGCCGACTACGTGCTGCCGGCCGCCTCGCAGCTCGAGAAGGCCGAGGCCACCTTCTTCAACTTCGACTTCCCGAGGAACGTCTTCCAGCTGCGGCGACGCCTCCTGCCGCCGCCGTCGGGCCCGCTCCCCGAGGCCGAGATCCACGCGCGGCTCGTCGAGGCGCTCGGCGCGGTGACCGAGGCCGATGTCGCGCCGCTGCGCGAGGCCGCCAAGGAGGGGCCCGACGCCTACGCGGCCGCGCTGATGGCGCGCGTGGTGACCGACCCTCGCCTCGGGCCGATGGCGCCGGTGATCCTCTATCGCACGCTCCCCTTGCGCGACGAGGTGAAGGAGGGCGCGGTGCTGCTCGGCGTCGCGCTGCGCGCGGCGATGGAGCACGGGCCGTCGCTCGCGCGCGCGGGGTTCGGCGGCACGCCGCTCGAGGCCGCGCAGGCGCTCTTCTCGGCGATGGTCGATGGCGCCTCGGGCATCGTGTTCGCGGTCGACGAGTGGTCCGAGGTGCTCGGGCGCGTCGCGACCGACGATCGCAAGCTGCACCTCGCCCTGCCCGATCTGCTGGCCGAGCTCGCTGCCACGGCGCGCGCCGCGTCCGAGCCCGAGGAGGCCGACCCCGCGTTCCCGCTGGTGCTGTCGGCGGGCGAGCGCCGCTCGTTCACCGCGAACACGATCCTGCGCGACCCTGCGTGGCGAAGGAGCGACGCCGAAGGGGCGCTGCGCCTGTCGCGCGAGGACGCCGAGGCGCTCGGCATCCGCGACGGCGAGCTCGTGCGCGTGACGACCGAGCGCGGGTCGGCGACGGCGCGCGCCGAGGTGACCGACTCGATGCAGCGTGGCCACCTCGCGCTCCCGAACGGGTTCGGCCTCGCCTACCCGGCAGGCGACGACAGCGTGGTCACCGGCGTCGCGCCGAACGAGCTGACGTCGACCGAGCGTCGCGATCGCTTCGTCGGGACCCCTTGGCACAAGTTCGTGCCGGCGCGCCTGGAACGGCTCGCGGGGTGAAGGTCCGAGGCCGCGGGCGCTGGCGAGGCCCGCCGCCCGATCGCCTCTTGGCAGCCCGCTATCGGAGCTCGAAGCGGACCGTCCAGCGCGTGCGGACCGGCACGCGCTCGCCCCCTCGGCGCGCCGGCGAGAAGCGCCAGCCAAAGACCGCGGCGATCGCGGCCGCGTCGAGGCCATAGCCGACGCGTCGTCGCACCGTCGCCTCGCGCACGCGACCGTCGGCGTCGATCACGAGCTCGACGTCCACGGTCGCCTCTACCTGCGCGGCGCGCGCCCGCTCGGGGTAGCTCGGGTTCGCGCCCGACAAGCGCCTCGCCGGCGTGGTCACCTGCGACTCGGCGAGGGGCGCGAGCGCCTCGCCCGCGGCGGGCGATCCGCGCTCGACGCCGGCCACTGCGCCCGAGCCCATCGTCGAGGGCCCCGACGCGCGCACGCTCTCGAGCGAGAACACGCGCGGAGCTGCCGACGGCGTGGCGATCGGCGTCGCGCCCGCCCCCTCGGCCGCGGTCGCCGCGCTCGGCCTGCTCGCCGGCACCTCCGCCGGTCGCGCAGGCGCAGGCGAGCTCGGCGCCCCTCGCAGCGCGCGCGCAGCGCCGGCCGACCGACTCGATCGCGCGCCGGGCGCGGCGGCGAGCGCCGCGATCGCAGGGCGCTCCGCCGTCGGCGCGTCGATGACCTCGGGCTCCTCGGGCAACGAGTCGAGATCGATCTGCGCCTCGGGCGCCGCACCGAGCGCAGGCGCCGCGGGCCAC
>JAJXTK010000121.1:0-8795 GCA_021783935.1 Myxococcales bacterium
GATGCCGGTGCCGGAGCCGATGCCGATGCCGGTGCCGATGCCGGTGCCGGAGCCGATGCCGGTGCCGGAGCCGGTGCCGGAGCCGATGCCGGAGCCGATGCCGGTGCCGGAGCCGATGCCGGTGCCGACGCCGGTGCCGGTGCCGATGCCGCGCCCGATGGCCGCAGAGAACGAGGACGACCTCGACGATGGCGAGCACCCACAAGCCGAAGAACCCCACCCGGAGCACCGCCCCGGCGGCTCGACCTACGACCCGTCCGACGAAGAGCTCTTCCCCGACGACGAAGACGAAGACTTCGACGAGGAAGACGACGACGACGACGACGAGCCCGAAGACGAAGACGACGATTGACGCGAACGCCGCGCGCGAGGTGTTCGCGCGCCTGGCGCAGACCTACCCGGACGCGCACTGCGAGCTCGACCACCGCTCGCCGTTTCAGCTGCTCGTGGCGACGATCCTCTCGGCGCAGTCGACCGACGTCGGCGTCAACAAGGTCACCCCTGCCCTCTTCGCGCGCTGGCCCGACGCGCGCGCGCTCGCCGCGGCGCCGCTGCCGGCGGTCGAACGCGCCATCGGAGCGCTCGGCATGTACCGGCAGAAATCCAAGCGCATCGTCGAGATGGCGCGGCTCCTGGTCGAGCGTCACGGCGGCGAGGTGCCGCGCTCGCTCGACGAGCTCGTGCAGCTGCCCGGCGTCGGTCGCAAGACCGCGAACGTCGTCTTGGGGGTCTGCTGGGGCGCGCCCGAGGGGGTCGTCGTCGACACGCACGTCATGCGGCTCGCGCAGCGGCTCGGGTGGTCGGACCACGACGAGCCGATCGGCATCGAGCAGGACCTGATGCGCCTCTTCCCGCGCGAGCAATGGGATCCGCTCGGGCACGTGCTCATCTTCCACGGCCGCCGCACCTGCGCGGCGCGGACGCCGGCGTGCGCGCGCTGCTCGGTGAGCGCCCTTTGCCCGAGCGCATTTCGGGCCGAGAACGTCGGTCGCAGGTCGCCGCGCGTGCGCAGCGCGTGAGGGCCGGTAGACTCGTCGGGTGCGGCGCGTCGCGCTCCCGCTCCTGATCGCCCTAGCCGGCTGCGGGCGATTGCCCCCACCGGCGCCGGCCGCGCCTAGCGCCGCGAACGCGAGCGCCGCCGAGCCGACGCCGTACGTCGGCCCGCTCGTGCGCCTGCCCAAGGACACGGACGTCGTCTCGCTCATCAACGCGCCGGTGCGCCCCGACGGCGTGCCCGACGTGTGTTTTCGAGTCCGGCTCTCGGGGCGCGTGCGCGCGCTCGACGTCACCTGGACCGACGCGGAGGCGCGCAGGGTGCTGCACGTGCACTGGGACACGCGCACGCGCCACGAGCCGCTGCCGGCGCCGATCAGCTTCGGCTTCTCGTCGGCGGATCAGTCGGCCGTGCTCGCCGTCGTCGACGCGCACGGCAAGCTGCTCAACCCCGACGGCGAGCTCCCCGAGACGGTCTTCCGCGACGAAGAGGTGCGCCTTTACATGGCGGATCCGCAGGGCATCTTCTTCGTGCCGGGGCGCGCCTACACGCTCTGGGTCGAGCGGCCCGGGGGCACGCTCGATCACAGCACGATCATCTACTTGTGATGCACGCGCCCGCGCCGCATGGCGCGCGCACGGCCGCGTCCGCGGCGGGTCGTCGCGTGCCGCCGCGTGCTAGAATTCCTTCGAGCCGCGATGTACCTCGCCTCGCTGCGCGTACGAAACGTCGGCCCGTTCGACGACGCGACGATCTCCTTCGCGGACGTCGAGGGGACGCCGCGCCCCGTGACGGTGCTGTTCGGCGACAGCGGGTCGGGCAAGACGACCCTGCTCGCCGCGATCGCCGCCACGCGCCCCGGCTTCGCGGCCGGCGCGCCGCGCGCGCGATCCGACGTGCCCGCCGGCGACGCCTTCGCGGTCACGCGCTGGCGCCTCGGCGAGGACGACCCCGCGCGCCCGCACGATCTCGTCGTCGCCTCTCCCAACGCCGATCTCCGCGAGCCGCCGACCGACGCCGCGGCCCGCAAGCGCGAGCAGGCGCACTTCGATCGCGTGGCGGTCGAGCAAGGCTTCTGCGTCGTCCCGCTCTCGACGGCGCGCTGGGGTGGGCGCGTAGTCTCCACCGGCGCCGCGCCCGATCGGCCCCCTTCGGCGATGGACCACCGCACCAACGCGACGCTCGACGACGCGAGCCGCGCCGACCTCGCGCGCGAGGTCAAGCAAGGGCTCGTCAACGCGGTCACCGTCGCCGCGCTGCAGGCGTTCCAGGCCCGCGCGAGGAGCTCGACCGAGCGCACCTCGTACCTGCCGCCGGCGCCGGCGGCGCGCAGCCACGTGCCGATGCACGACCTCTACCGGCAGGTGTTCCAGGCGCTGCTCCCCGACGGCGAGGCCAGCTTCGAGGGGATCGATCCCAACGGCTTCGACCCGCTCTTCCGTGATCCGTCGGGCCGACTCATCGGCTTCGACGACCTCGGCTTCGGCGTCAAGAACCGCATCCTCATCGGCGGCGTCCTGCTGCGCCGCCTCTCGCTCGCCTACCCTGGACGCAACCCGCTCGAGTGCGAGGGGGTCGCGCTCATCGACGAGGTCGAGGCGCACCTGCCCGTGCGACGGCAGCGCGAGATCGTCGAGGTGCTCCACCGGACCTTCCCGCGCCTGCAGCTCATCGTCGCCACGCAGTCGCCATTCGTGGCCGAGTCGCGCCCGCACGACGAGGTGTTCGTGCTCTCGCGCGACCTCGAGACCGGCGGAATCGCGGTGTCGATGGGCCCCGCGTCGGTGCTGCACTGAGGCTCCGATTGCCCGCCGCGGCCTCGAGGGAGAGGTCGACCGTTCGCTCACGCTCGCGGCACCGACTCGGTCGCGAGTGACGCGCGACGCGACGGGAGCATCCGAAGCCGAGGCGGCCGACTCCCGGTCGCGGTAGTGTGCGCACCGATGAACGCCTCGACGCTCTCACCGACGACGACCGGCTCCGTCCGCTACAAGGCCCCCTTCCGCGCCGGCGGCCCATTCGCCATCGACGCCGAGCTCGCGCGCAAGCTGCTCGCCGTCGCGCTCGCCAAGGGGGGCGACTACGCGGACCTGTTCTTCGAGTACCGCGCCGGCGGCTCGTTCGCGCTCGACGAGGGGATCCTCAAGGCGGTCTCGCGCGGCGTCTCGATCGGCCTCGGGGTGCGCGTGCGTCGCGGCGAGGCGACCGGGTACGCGTACGTCGAGTCGCTCGCGTGGGACGACATGAAGCGCGCGGCCGAGACCGCGGCGCAGATCGCGACCGGCACGCAGGCGAGCGAGCCGGTGGTGCCCGCCGAGCGCGTGCTGCCGCGTCGCTACGAGGTCGCGCCGGTGTCGCTCGACGTGGCCGGCGCCGAGAAGCGGGCCTTGCTCGAGCGCGCCGACCGCGCCGCGCGCGCCTACGATCCGCGCGTCGTGCGCGTCGAGGCGAGCTTCTCCGAGGAGCTGCGCGAGATCCTGGTCGCGACCAGCGACGGCAAGCTCGCGCGCGACGTCCAGCCGATGATCCGCTTCGGCGTGCGCGCCATCGCGCAAGACGGCGCGCGGCGCCAAGAGGGCTCCAGCGGCGGCGGCGGTCGCACGACGCTCGCGTACTTCGACGAGAGGTCGCCCGAGTGGCACGCGCGCGAGGCCGCGCGGCAGGCGATCGTGATGCTCGACGCGCGCGAGGCCCCGGCCGGCCAGATGCCGGTCGTCCTCGCCCCCGGCGACAGCGGCATCCTCTTGCACGAGGCGGTCGGCCACGGGCTCGAAGCCGACTTCAACCGCAAGGGCACGAGCAACTACGCCGGGCAGCTCGGCAAGAGCGTCGCCTCGCCGCTGTGCACGGTCGTCGACGACGGCACCCTCGCCCTCTCGCGCGGCGCGATCAACGTCGACGACGAGGGGAACGAGCCCCGCCGCGCCGTGCTGATCGAGAACGGGACGCTGCGCGGCTACATGCACGACGCCTACTCGGCCAAGCACTTCCACACCGAGGCGTCGGGCAACGGGCGCCGCGAGTCGTTCACCAGCGTGCCGCTGCCGCGCATGACCAACACGATCCTGCTCGGCGGCCCGCACGACCCCGAGGAGATCGTGAGGAGCGTCAAGCGCGGCATCTTCGCGAAGAAGTTCGGCGGCGGTCAGGTCGACATCGCCAACGGCGATTTCGTCTTCTCGCTGACCGAGAGCTACCTCATCGAAGACGGCAAGATCACCGCGCCGCTCAAGGGGGTGAACCTGATCGGCAACGGCCCCGAGGTGCTCCGCCACGTTTCGATGCTCGGCCACGACGTCGAGCTGTCGGACGGGATCTGGACCTGCGGCAAGGACGGTCAGAGCGTGCCCGTCGGCGTCGGGTGCCCGACCATGAAGATCGACGAGATCACGGTGGGCGGCACGAAGATCGGCTGAGCGGCAAGGCGGCCGGGGCCGCTCACTGCTCCGGCGCGAGCTCGATCGGATACGTCACCGAGACCTTCCCCGCAGGGCCGCCGTCGGTCGACGTCGGCGCGGGGAACGAGATGCTCTTGAACGCGCCGACCGTGCAGCTCACCACGCCGCGGTCGGGCATGGTGCTGCCGGCGTCGTAGGCGGTCTCGACCGCGCCGCTCGCATCGATCACGAAGTGGACGCTGACGGTGCCCGCGAGCTGCGGGTCGCGGCGCAACGCCGGCTCGTAGCAGGCGCCGCGGACGGTGGGGTAGATGCCGCGCACGTAGCGACGGATGACGTCCTTGGGGATGCCGGTGCCGCTCGGCTCGAGCCCCTTCTCGAGCAGCTTCACGCCCGAGGGGCGGTGCTTGCCGGGCACCCCGCCGCACGGCTCCGCGAGGCAGCCGCCGACGCGCGGGCCGCCGGTGCCGAAGCCGATGTCCTTGAGGCCGATGCCGAACCCGTCGCTCCAGCCGTTGCCGCCGTCGGCGAGGCCGAAGGTGCCCTTGCCGCCGACGCCGTACGCGTCGCTAGGCAGCGCGCCGTCGAAGCCGCCGACCGCGCCGGTCGGGTCGACGCCGATCGCGAACGCGCTCTCGCGGTCGATCGGCCCCATCTCTCGGAACACCGAGCTCAGCGCGCCGATCGCGCCGTAGCTGCCGCCGTCGATCAGCCGCTGCGTGTGCGCGAGGCGCATCTCGACGGTCTCGGTCGGCGCCTGCCCGGCGATGGCGAAGTGACCGCCGTGCACCGGTGCGTCCTGCCTGCCCGCGAGCCCCGGCGGGCCCTTGGCGCGCGACCCCTCGGCGCCGCCGGGCGCCTGCCCCGCGTTCGCGTCCCTCTGCGCCTCGTCCTCCGCGCGCTCCTTCATCATCGCCATCTCGTTCAGCTGGATGAGCTGCGCGCAGGTGTCCCGATCGAGCGGCGCGTCCTCGTCGTCGAGCGAGCCTGCGGGCAGCTGGCCGGCGCCGAGCACGAAGGCGACGTTCGCGACCAGCGTGAGCGCAGAGAGCGCGAGCACCCCGCGCTTGGCGACGGCGGCGCGAGGGGACTGCCTGCCGGCGCGCACGCGCGTCGCCGACACCGTGACGACGCTCTTCGCGTCACCGCCGAGCACGAGGCGGACCTTGGTCGCGCCGGTGAGCGGGAATCGATCGCTCGAGGCGTCGGCCGCCGTGAGCGCCGAGAGGGGCGCTTCGACGCCGTCGCGCTCGACGGTGACCTGCGCGCCGGGGGGGATGACGATCTCGCCGCGCTCCACGATCGCGAGCGACGGGGCGCCGAGCAGCGCCTCGGGGAGCACCATCGAGCCCCCCTCGCCGATCGACCACGCGCTGTCGAGCGCGACGTGCGCGACGCCGAGCACCGTGCGGCACCAGCGGACCTGCACCTCGATCACCTCCGCGTCGGCGCGCTCGACCTCGGCGTCGGCGATCGACGGGCCGCTGCGCAGCACGGCGAACTCCGCGTCGTGCGGGTCCGCGGCCGAGGCGGGCTCGTCGCACGACGTCGTCGAAGGCGTGGAGAGAAACGGGTTGGCGGAGTGCTGGCTGGACATGATGACCCCTCCGGCGCGCGGACCTCCCGCGCCGATCGCTCGTGACGCTCGCGTCCTCGACGCGCCGGCGGCTCGCGCGACGCGGCTCATTGCGCGTCGAATCCGCGCGTCGCGCCCGCGGCATCGTCGTGACGAGAGGACCGACAGCGCCCCAAGCGGGAAGTTCCCGACCGTTCGCGCGCTCCTCGAAGAGCACGGAGGTGCGCCCGGTCGCGACCATGCCCGGCCTCGCCGAATCCGTGCTACCTCGAACGCCGATGACCGCCCCCGCCGCCCGACCGCCGCTGCTGCGCGCCGATGGGCAGCCGATCGTCGCCCCGTCGATCCTGTCGGCCGATTTCGCGCGCCTCGGTCAGGAGGTCGCCGACGTGATCGAGGCCGGTGCCGACTGGATCCACGTCGACGTGATGGACGGGCGCTTCGTGCCGAACCTGACGATCGGCCCGCTCGTCGTCAAGGCGCTGCGCAAGATCACCGAGGCCACGCTCGACGTGCACCTGATGATCGTCGAGCCCGAGCGGTACGTCGGCGAGTTCTGCGACGCCGGCGCCGACGTGGTGACGATCCACGCCGAGGCGACCCCGCACGTGCACCGGGCGCTGCAGCAGATCAAGTCGCGCGGCGCGCGCGCGGGGGTGTCGCTCAACCCCTCGACGCACGAGAGCTGCCTCGAGTACGTGCTCGACGACTGCGATCTGGTGCTCGTCATGAGCGTCGACCCCGGCTTCGGCGGGCAGTCGTTCATCCGCGAGGTCTTGCCGAAGGTCGCCGCCATCCGCCGCATGATCGACGCCCGCGGGCTCGACGTCGCGCTCGAGGTCGACGGCGGCATCGCCAAGGACACCGCGCGCGAGGTGGCCGCGGCGGGCGCACGCGCGCTCGTCGCCGGCAACGCGGTCTTCGCGGGCGGCGGCGGGCTGGCCACGTACGCAGCGCGCATCTCGGAACTTCGCACGGAGGCGGCGCTCGGCGCCGGGGTCATGGCATGACGATTCGATCGACGACGCATGGGCTGACGGCGGTGTTTGCGTGCTCGCTGCTCGCGTGCGGCGGCGGCGGGAGCAAGGGGGCGAGCGCGCCGAGCCGCGAGGCGCAGTCGGTGCTGCCGACGAAGATCACGCCCGGCATCGAGATCGTCGGCGATGCGCCCGAGGGGGTCGCGGAGAGCGCCCGAAGGATCTTCTCGCTCGCGAGCCGCGCGAGGCACCTCACGCCGAAATCGCCCGTGAAGCTCGAGACGCTCGCGCCCGAGGCGCTCATCACGGTCGTCAAGAAGCACGTCGACACCGAGGTGCCGCCCGAGGAGATCCACGCCGAGGGGCACGTGCTCGTCGGGCTCGGGCTCGTGCCCGCCGACTACGACTTCGAGGCCGAGACGTACGCGCTCTTGAAGGAGCAGCTCGCGGGGCTCTACATCCCCGAGAACGCGACGATGTACCTCTCGAAGTCGGTGCCCGCCGACGAGGTCGAGTCGACGCTCGCGCACGAGCTCGTGCACGCGCTGCAGGATCAGTACTTCGGCCTCGGCGCCAAGATGAAGTTCCGCAAGAGCGCGTCCGACGAGCTCTCGGCGCTCTCGACGCTCGCCGAGGGGGACGCGACGGTCGCGATGTTCGACGAGATGATCCTCGCCAAGGGGGGCGAGCGCGCGCTCGAGCACCAGGACACCTCGCAGGTCGACGACGTCGACGCGTGGAAGTTCCTCGACGCCACCGGCGACAAGGCCGGGATGACCAAGCTGGCCAACGCGCCGCGCTTCATCGCCCTCGACCTCGTGGCGCCGTACGCCGACGGCATGACCTTCGTGAACTCGCTGCGACGACGCGGCGGCTGGCGCGCGGTCGACGCGGCGTGGTCGCGCCCGCCGTCGTCGACCGAGCAGCTGCTGCACCTCGACAAGTACTTCGCGAACGAGCCCGCAATCGCCGTCCCGCCCGCGACCTCGGCCGCGCTCGGCGCCGGCTGGAAGAGGACCTGGGACGACGTCGTGGGCGAGCAGGAGGCGCGCCTCGCGTTCTCGATCTGGATGAGCCCCCGCGCAGCGGTCGGCGCGGCCGACGGCTGGGGCGGCGATCGCGCGACGCTCTTCGAGGCCGACGGCGGCAAGATCGCGGTCGCCTGGTCGATGGTCTTCGACGACGAGGCGAACGCGAAGGAGGCGCAAGAAGCGCTGGTCGGGGGGTGGACCTCGACGTTCGGTGCGCCGCAGAGGTTCGACAAGCCGTTCGACGTCGTCGCGTTCGGCCTCCCGGCGCCCGCGCCGGCGAACGACGCGAAGGGCAAGGACGGCAAGGCGGCCAGGCCCAAGGAGTCCAAGGGCGCCCTGCCCGCGCTCCCGGACCGCCACGACGAGGCCGCGCCAGCCCCTTCGACGTCGGGGCTCCCCGCGCTCCCCGCTCCGGCGGGCGACGGCACGAGCGCCCCCGCGAAGGCGACGGCGGTGCTCAAGGGATGCCGCGCGACCGCCCGCAACGGCCGCGTCGTCGCCATCGTGACGACGCCGGTCTGCGACGCGACGGTCGCTTGGGCCACCGAGGTCGCGAAGATCGCGCCTTGACTCTACGAGGTGCTCAGGGGTAGCTTCCTCGGCCCCCACGCGAAGGTGGCGGAACTGGCAGACGCACCAGATTCAGGTTCTGGCGCCCGCAAGGGTATGGGGGTTCAAGTCCCCCCCTTCGCACTGCGGTGATTTCCCGAGCGGAAACGATCGACGCGCTGGATTCGAGAGAATCTGGCGCTTCGTCGTTTTGGGGGGCGGAACACTCCTGGAACACCCCGCAACAGGCGTCGTCTTCGAGGGCGGCTT
>JAJXTK010000121.1:8805-12232 GCA_021783935.1 Myxococcales bacterium
GGCCGGCGCATCGGCGGCAGCCTCTGCCTTGGCCTTGGGCGCCATCGCGCGACCGCGGACAGGGGCCGCTCGCGCGAACGAGCATCGAGACGCAGCGCCGAACCGAAAGGCTCACGCGCCTGCGCCCCTCACGCCGCGGCCGCGCCCCCCGCGCACTCGCACCGAAGGCGACGCGGGGTAGACGCTCGAGTGACCCGCCACGGACCAGCGACGCTCACGGCGTCGGGGCGATTGAATCGCAGGCAGCGAGCGCGTCCTCGGTGGGCACGCCTCCCATGCCATCGGCAGACTTCACCGTCGCCGAGCACACGACCGTCTTTCCGCTCGGCAACTCCACGACGTAGACGAAGTTCTGCGACGCGCCGCCGTCCGACTCGACGACCGTGTACCAGCCCCTCCGCGTCTTCTTCGGCGCGCTGATCACCTTCGTGATCGCGGTGCCGACGTCGGTCATCATCGGCGCCGCCTTCTTCAGATCGTCGATGTTGGCCAGCTTGGTCGTCACGTCGAGCGAGCCTGGGTAGAGGCGAACGTGGATGCTCCAGAATTCTCCGTCCTTCGACCACACGCAGCCCGCGCCGTCGTCCCACCTGGGCGTCCACGCGCCGACGCGGTGAAGTTCGATGCCGGGCACCTTCGCTTCGCACGGATTTTCGTGAGCGGTCGGCGTCGCCGAAGACGAAGCGGACGTCGAGGCTGTCACGCTGCTGCTCGCGGTCGACGCTGCGTGCTTCGGAGGCTCCTGCGCCGCCCCGGCGCAATGGAGGCAGAAGGACGCAGCGATGAGAGCAAGAAGCGAACGCGTGGTCATGGTGATTGCCATTCTAACCGCTGTCTTCGCGCGCCGTTGCGATGTTGGTTGCCGAGTCCAGACCTCCTGACGGGATCGGGCGCTTCGTCGGTTTGCGCCGCTCGCTCGAGGTCCGCACCGAGCAGCCGCTCGGTCGGCCGCCCGATGCCGCTACGAGGCCGCGGCGCCGAGGGCTATGCTCGCGCGTCGATGGTCAATCGCGATCTCGAACCGAGCCCGGCGCGACGTTGGTATCACGGCGTCGCGTACTTCTTCGGGGGCGCCTTCCTGGGGAACGCCGTCCCGCACCTCGTCAACGGAGTCTCGGGCCGCCCCTTCCAGAGTCCGTTCGCTTCCCCGCCTGGCGAGGGGCTCTCGTCGTCGACGGTCAACGTGCTCTGGGGGCTCTTCAACCTCGCGGTGGCGTACGTGCTCGTCGGCCGAGTCGGCACCTTCGAGCTGCGTCGGACACGCCACGTCCTAGCGCTCGCCGGCGGCGTCCTGCTCATATCGTTGCTGGCCGCTCGCTCGTTCGGGCGGTTCTACGGCGGGCTGAGGTAGAGGCGGCGACGCCACCGTCCCGTGGTCACGCGACCGCTCGCCCCTGCTCGCCCGCCGATGCGGACCGACGGGCTCGCGTGCGCGATCGTCGCGGCGACGCCCGCGCTAACGGCGCCCCCTGCGCGCGCGTCGGCGAGCCTCTCGGGGGATCAGCAGCGCGCCCTCGACGCCGGCGAGCCCGTCGTCTCGCCGCTCGAGCACTCGCGCGGTGCCCAGCACTTCGTCGGGGGCGTCAGCTACTTCGTGGCGCGCGCGCCGATCTAACGCCTGTCGACGGTCGCGCGCGACCCGGCGCGCTGGCAGGCGCTACTGCCGAACGTCGAGAGCTCGGAGCTCGTGTCGATCTCGAGGGGGGGCGTCGCGCACGGGCGCGTGCTCCCCCGCGTCGGCTTCACGCGCGGCCGCTACACCCTCCTGTGCGCCCTCCAGGACCACGGCCGCTTCGGTCGGCTCCGGCTCGACCCCGGCGCCGACAACGCCCTCGAGGGCGGCTGGGGCTTCGTGCGGCTGACGCCCCTGTCGGACGGCCGGACGCTGATCACCTACGGGCTCTTGTTCGGCCTCGGCCCCGGGCTGCCCCATGCGTTCTTCGAGGGGCACATCCGCCGCGCCGCCCTGGGTTACCCTCGTCGCCTCGCCCATGCCGCGTCGTAGCCGCCCCGCGCGCGCCGTCGCCTCGACGATCGCGCTGATTGCGCTGGTCGCGCTCGCCGACCTCGCGCGCGCCGACGACGCCCTGCGCCCCTCCGGCCGCGTCGAAGACGATCGCGGGATCTGGGCGCGCGTGACGGGCACCATCGGCGGCGGCATGGGGCTGCGCTTCAACGACCCGTATCGGCTCGCGACGCCGCTCGGATCGACGGCGCAGTCGGTCTCGCGCACGGCCGCGTACCTCGACGTCGGCATCGCCGCGTCGTTCGGCGATCCCGAGGGGGTCGTGCACGGGCCGGTGCTGCGATGGGACCACGCCGCGCAAGGGGTCGGCCAAGACGTGCTCACGCCGTCGTACGCGCTCGGCAAGCGGTGGCTCGCGTGGGAGGCGTGGACGCGCGTCGGCGTACCCATCGTGCTTCGCCCCGACGCCAACGTCGGCGGCGAGCTCGCGGCCGGCGGCGCGTGGTTCGCGACGCAGGGGCTCGGGCTCTTCGGCGAGCTGGTCGGCGATCTGTTCGTCGGCGCCGCGACCCCCGACGACAAGCGACCGACCTACCCGGTGCTGTCGCTGCAGCTCGGCGCGATCTTCGAGTGGGAGCGGCTGCCATGAGCGCGCGGGCCTCGAGCTCGACGCGGCGCCCCCCGGGGCGCGCCTCGATCGGCTTCGTGATCGTGCTCGCCCTCTTCGCGGCGGCACCGACGGTCGGCGACATCGGCAGCTGTGGCGCCCCCGTCGAGCCTCTCGACGCCTCGAAGTTCTTCGCAGCGCGCGCGCAAATCGAGTGCGCGCACTGCGACGCGTGCGGCCTGTCGACGCCGGCGTGCAAGAGCGCGTGCGATCCCCACGCGACGATCCCGAGCGCCTTCCCCGAGGGGTGCCACCCGGTCGTGCACGACGGCGAGGTGTGCCTCAACGCGCTCGACGCGCTCGGCTGCGGCGCCTTCTCGGACGTCGTCTCCGCGGCGGCGATCGTGCCGACCGAATGCGGCTTCTGCCCGCCGCCCGTCGTGCTCGAGGGGGGGCTCGCGCCGTGAGGCACTCGACGCTCGCCGCGGCGGTGGCGCTCGCCGTCGCCTCGCTGTCGTGCGCCGCGACGCTCGCGCGCCCCGACGACTTCGCCGGCTACCGACGCTACCGCCTCGCCGCCTCCTACGAGACGCGCCTCGCCACGGCATGGGCGTACCTGCGCGACCATCCGCGCGGTCGCTACCGCGCGGAGGTCGAGGCGTGGTTCGTGCCCGAGGAGCGACGCTACTTCGAGGTCGCGGGGCGCTCGCCCGGCGCGGCGAACGCGTACCTGCAGATCCTGCCCGACGGTCCGCACGCCGACGACGAGCGCGCGTGGCTGCGCGGCTGGGAGCAGCAGCGCGCCGAGGAGCCGCTCCGCCGGAAGCAGGCGCTCGAGGAGGCGAAGCGACGCG
>JAJXTK010000786.1 GCA_021783935.1 Myxococcales bacterium
GACGCGACGGGCGACGTCATGGGCGAGGAGGAGGTCTCCGATGCAGCTCAGTGACCGCACCTGCCTGCACTGCCTGCGACCGCTCTCGGCGATCTGCTTCGACAAGCGAGGCAAGGTCTACACGAAGTGCTACGGGTGCGGCGCGCGGACCTTCGCCCCATCGGGCGAGTGCCTGCGCGGGCTCGCGCTGCTCACCGACTTCGCATCGAAGATCGCGGCCGAGATGGACCACGATCCGAAGTACGCCAGGGAGAACGCTCGCAAGTTCGCGGCGTTCATCGAGGAGCTGCGCTCCGTCGCGGCGCCGCCGCCGGTCGTCAGCGCGCAGGATCTCGCGAACGCGACTGCGCCGGGAGAGAGGGTCGCATGAGCCCCAAAGAAGACGTCGCGCCTCGCGGCAGCGTCGACGACGACGACTTCGCGCGCATTCGCCGGGCCGTCGAGGACCCGAAGGTGCCCGCGGCCATCACGCTCGATCAACGGAGCGCGGAGCGAGACGCGGAGAAGGACGCCGTCGTCCAAGTCTTGAATGAGGCAACCGACTACCTCGCCGCGGCGATCGAGCTCGAGAAGCAGGCCGCGGAGGCGATGGCCGAGGCGAAGATCAAGGGCATCAAGTACGGCTCCGGCGGGATGCTCGCCGCGCTCGGTGTGAACCATCTGCGAGGAGGCTGACCGTGAATCCCGCGTACTCGCTCGTCGAAGCTGCCGCGAAGCGCATCGTCGCTTCGAACGACCCCGTAGCGGAGTTCCATCGCCAGCCGCTCACGGTTCCCCGCACGAGGGACATCACCCTCGCCGACGCGATCGCCGTTCGCAACGAGGCGCTCCAACGCTACGGCGCCGCCCAGAAGAAGCTCGCGGAGGCCAAGATCTACCGCGACAACGCGGCCGCCAGTGCGTTCCTCGTCGGCTTCGCGGCGACGTACGCCGCGATGGAGATGAGGCGCGCGCGGAACGGTCAGACGCCCGCGAAGTAGCGGCGCGACATCACTCCAGGGGTCACCGAGGAGAGGATCAGCATGTTCAACCGATTTCAGCTTCAATCGCCGTACGCCCCGAATCCGTCTTCGCCCCAGCAGCAGGGTAAGGGATGGGTGTGGGTCGACCAGCAGAACCTTCCGATGGCCGTCGCTGCGCGAGGTTGGTACTGGCACAGCCAGGCGTTCAGCGGCAGGCCGACGCCCGTCACGGAGACGATCGACGGAGAGACGTACCAGTTCGTCTGGCAGCCCGTCGCCAACGGCATGTACTACACCGTCGTCGCGCTCAAGTGGGCGGAGCTGCCGACCGGGCTCTAGCTAGAGCATCGCGTGAACCGCGCCTGAAGGCTTGCCAGTCGCAGGCCCACTCCGATCGCCGACTCGCGATCGGAGTGGGCCTAGCCTATTGGCAGCGGCCCGGCGATCCATTGCACGTGCCGTTCGTGAGCATGCTGCACGTTGCAGCCCCGCACTGGGAGTTGTTCTGGCACGGCGCCTCGCAGATCGCGCCGCCCTTGTCGGTGAGCGTGACGCAGCAACCCTGGCTACAGCTCACGCCGCTGTTGCAGCCGTGGTACGGGAGGCCGTCGTTGGCTTGGCAGACCCAACGGCCGCGAGGATTTCCCGCGCCGTCGACCGCCTCGCCGCAGACGCCGCTCGTGCAGTCTGTGGCCTGGGCGCACATGCAGAGCTGGCCCGTGTAAGCACCGACGGGCGCGCATACGCCCGTTCCGTCGTCGAGAAGAGTGCAGCACCCCTTGGCGTTCGGGCACTGTGAACTCGCCGTGCAGACCTGCATGCAGGTCAACGTCCCCGTGCCGTCCTTGATGCACGTGGAACCCGCTGCGCAGCAGTTCGCGCCGCACATCTGCGCGGACGCGCAGCACGACCCCGCGACGCACGTCTGACCCGTCGGACACGACCCGGAGGGGTTGCTGGCGCTACACGGAGGCGTCGTGGTCCCGCAGTCGCAGGCGAGGAAGGCGCTCCCGTCGGACGCACACTGCTGCGCGCCGCTCTTGCTGCCCGCGCAGACGCACGCCTGCGTCGCTCCCGGAGTGCACACCGGCGTGCCCGTGTCTGGGACGCTCGTCGTCCCGCTCCCGCTCGAGCACCCCGCCGCCATCGTCACGACCGTCGCTGCAATCGCCCCCCATCGCTTCATGATCCGCATGGTCGGCCTCCGATCGTGCCGCGCCAATGTTAGCTCATGAGTTATTCAGCTCAAGAGCTAACTTCCGTACGCCCCGCGACGTGCCGCGAGCCCGGTCCCCGTTCGCCCACGGACCCTCCGAGGTCTGGGAGCGGAGGCCGCTTGTCGCGGCGATCGACCGGGAGAAGCGGAAGCTCGGCGAGCGCCTTCGCGCACTTCGCGTCGAACGCGGCCTCACCCAGGCGGACGCGGCGGAGCGCGCCGGGCTCCATGCGGTGCACATTGCCCGCGTCGAGAGCGGAACGGCGAACGCTACGATCGCAACGATCGTTGCGATGGCGCGCGCCTACGACGTGGAGCTCGCCGCTCTCTTCCCTCCGTCGTCGTGACCACGCCGGTCGTGCTGTTGCCTCGTTGCCCCCCTGGCCGCTCGACGCGCGGTAGCCCACGATTGCCCCGCGCGGTGAGACTGCGCGTCCCTACAGCTCGATCGGCACCGGCGGCTGGTCGACGATCGCGAGCACGTGCACCCCGACATCGTCGAACGCGTAGAAGACCCAGAAGTTCGCGCGCGGAACGCG
>JAJXTK010000787.1 GCA_021783935.1 Myxococcales bacterium
CGCGTTCATCGACGCGCCGCGCCGCGCGCGCCGCCCCTCGTGGTGCCAGAGGTAGTACCAAGTCCACTCGACCTTCTCGTCGAACTCGGGCTTGGTCACGAGCCCCTGCGCCTTGAGGGCGTCCATGATCGCCTTGCCGGGCTTGGCGAACTTCTCGTTGAAGAGCTGAACGAGCGAGTCGTACTGCGTGTAGAAGGAGTCGACGGTGTTGTCGGAGTGGCAGTGCTTGCATACGTCGCGCATGCGATTGCGCTTGTTCTCCCAGCTGTCGGCGATCAGCGCGGCGCGCTTCTGCGGGTCGGCCTCGGTGATGACCTTGTGATCCCGGTCGGTGTCCATCACCAGGCTGATCGGCGGCCGGTTCGTCCACGAGATGCGCTCGCCGGGGTCGTGCGTGACCTTGCCGCCGTTGCGGGTGTTGCCGGACATGTGGCAGGTCGCGCAGGTGGGCGCCGCGGTGTAGTCGACGCCGAGCACCCAGCTCACCGACGACAGGTTCATCTCGTCCTTCTTGTCGTAGTACGCGATGCCGTGCTTCGACTCGTCGTAGATCTCCTTCTGGGGATGATCGGGGCCGAGGTGGCACTTGCCGCAGTTCTCCGGCTCGCGCGCGCGCCTCCGCGAGAAGTCGTGGCGGCTGTGGCACGCCGAGCAAGAGCCGCGCGAGCCGTCGAGGTTCAAGCGGCCGATTCCGGTGTTCGGCCACGTGGCCGGATCGAGCAGCGGCCGCCCGTCCTTGTCGTGGCGGATGCGCGCCAGCGCCGCGGGGTTGGTCGGCTTGCCGTCGGGGCCGGGCTTCAGCTCCTCGAAGTTCACCGGCGGGCCGTCGGTCGCGAGCAGGCCGACCTTGCCGCCGTGGCACTGCCAGCAGCCGCTCTCGGCGCTCGCGTAGCCGTCGACCTTGCCGAATTGGGGCTTGCCCGGCGTCGGCGAGTGGGGATTGAACATCATGCGCCCCCCCTCGACGTTCTCGGCGATGTAGTTGTCGAGCGAGGCGAGGATGTTGCCGGCCTTCGCGTGGTGGCTCGCCGTGAACTCGTCGGTCTCGGCGGGGTGGCAGCGGCTGCAGTCCCTGGGGGTGACCACGGTCGCGATCGTCTGCCCGTAGTGCGAGAAGGCGTCCGGGTCGGCCTGGTCGGCTTTGTGGCAATCGAGGCAGCCGACCCCCTTCTCGGCGTGCCGGCTCCCGCGCCACTGATCGGTGATGCCGCGAGAGGCCTTGTCGTGGCACTCGACGCAGTCCTTGGAGGACGCCGGCACGACGATGTGCGGCGGGGCGAGGCCGGCCTCTTGGCGTTTGCGCGCCACCTCCATGAATTGCACGAACAGCAACGACGCGAGGAAGGTGGCGCTCAGCGCGCCGATGACGATCCGCTTGGTGTTCAGGGTCATGGAGGTTCGTCTCCGAATCGGCAAGAAGAAGCAGGGGAGGTCGGCTCGGCGCCACGGCGGCGCCGCTTGTCGCGCCCGTGATCGAGGCTCAGTGCGAGACGGCGCCCTCCCACACGGTCAGCGCGACGATCGCGAGCACGGCGGCCGCGCCGATCCAGACGCTCGGCTCGGCGCGAGGCAGGCGCTTGCGGAGCCAGCCGTCGACGAACGGCCAGCCGATCATCAACGAGACGATCGCGCCCATGCCCGCGATGGCGACGTTGCGCGAGAACAGCTTGAGCCAGCGGAACGCGACGTAGAAGAACCACTCGGGCTTGATGATCTCGGGGGTCGAGAGCGGGTCGGCGCGCGGGCCGAGGGTCGCCGGAAAGACGATGGCGAGCGTGGTCAGCAGGATCATGAGCACGAGGGCGACGATCGTCTCGCTCAAGACGTGGTCGGGCCAGAAGTCGAAGTGCCCCTTCTTCCCCTCCGGCTCCCCCTCGAAGCGGAGCTCCGAGACGCCGTGCAGGCGAATGAGCAGCACGTGCATGCCGAAGAGCACCACGATCGCCGCCGGCGTGATCGCGCCGTGCAGGACGAAGAAGCGCGAGAGGGTGTGCGCGTCGTACTGATCGGCGCCGAGCATCAGGCGGCGGAGCACCGGGCCGACCAGCGGGACGCTCCCAGCGATGTTCGCGCCGACGGTGGCGCCCCAGTAGCTCAGCTGCTCGTAGACCAGGCTGTAGCCGGTGAATCCTGCGGTCAGCGTCGCGAGCAAGAGGCCCATTCCGAGGAGCCAATTGAGCTCGCGCGGGCGCCGGTAGGCGCCGGTGAAGAAGACGCGCAGCTGGTGGAGCACGACCGACGCGATCATCAGCGTGGCGGCCCACTTGTGGAGGCCGCGGACATACCAGCCGAAGGCGGCCTCGTGGGTGATGAAGCGCACCGACTCGTAGGCCGTCTTCGGCGAAGGCTGGTATTGAAACGCGAGCAGGATCCCGGTGAGCACCTGCACGCCGAAGAGGTAGGCGGGCGTGCCGCCGAGCGCCCACCACCAGCGCTTCATGTGGTTCGGCACCGGCTCGTTGGTGAACGCGCGCAGCTGCTCGCCGCGCAGCGGCAAGCGCTCGCCCAGCCAGGCCCGCAAGGCGGTCACGACGCCCTCCTCGCGCGGCGGCCGCGCCCCGCGCCGACGTCCTGCTCGGCCACGGCGTCGAGCGGCGCGCGGACGTAGAGCAGCCCGTCCTTCACCTCGACGTCGTAGCGTCCGAGCGCCTGCTTCGCCTCGCCCGGGGGACCGCCGGTCGCGGTGCCCGACGCGTCGAAGGTGCCGTTGTGGCA
>JAJXTK010000788.1 GCA_021783935.1 Myxococcales bacterium
GCCGCGACTCGGCGTTCACGATCTTCTACATGGGGATCAACCTCGGCGCGTTCTTCTCGCCGCTCATCTGCGGCAACCTCGGCGAGAAGGTCGGCTGGGCGAGCGGCTTCATGACCGCGGCGATCGGCATGGCCGCGGGGCTGCTGATGTTCACCTGGGGGCAGAAGTTCCTCGCGCGCGTGGGGCTGCCGCCGGGGCGCGTGCCGCAGGGGGAAGAGAGCGACGGGGCCGAGCGGCTCGCGGGGCGCGACTACGTCGACGTGCTCGTCTGGGTGCTCGGCGCCTGCCTGCTCGTTCTGGGCGTGGTGAAGCTCGGCGCGCTCGCGATCCCGATCTACCGCGCGACGCCGACCATCGCGAAGGTCGTCGCGGCGCTCGCGGCGACGGGCGTCGTCTTCTCGCAGCTCTACAAGGGGTCGAGCCGCGAGGAGGCCGAGCGCGTCACCGTCATCATCATCCTCTGCGTGTTCAACATCTTCTTCTGGATGGGGTTCGAGCAGGCCGGCGGCACGATGACGCTCTTCGCCGACAAGCAGACCGACCGGAACCTCGGCGGGCTCGGCGTGCTCTTGATCGCGGGCGTGCTCGCGATCGCCGCTTGGAACAACTGGCGCACGACGCGCACGCAGCAGAGCGGGCGGGTGCTCTGGAACGGCCTGGTGTCGCTCTTCGGGCTCGCGGCCGTGGCGATGACGGGCCTCGGCGGGTGGCTCGTTCTCGAGGGCAAGACCTTCCTGTTCCCCGCCTCGCAGTTCCAGGCGGTCAACCCGCTGCTCATCGTGGTGCTCGCGCCGGCGTTCTCGCAGCTCTGGCAGCGGCTCGACGAGAACCCGAGGACCAAGACGTCGACGCCCACCAAGATGGCCATCGGCATGATCATCCTCGGCCTCGGCTTCGTCGTGATGTTCATCGGCTCGCGACTCGCGCTCAAGGGGCCGGTGAGCCCGCTGTGGCTTACGGCCGTCTACACGATCCACACGACCGGCGAGCTGTGCCTGTCGCCGATCGGCCTCTCGATGGTGACCAAGCTCGCCCCGCCGCGCGTGGTCTCGCTCGCCATGGGGCTCTGGTTCCTCTCGAGCTTCGTCGCCAACACGATCGCCGGGCTGCTCGAGGGGTGGCTCCAGCCTCATCACCTGCCGATCTACGGGGTGCTGGTGGTGTCGTCGATCGCGCCGGCGATCTTGCTGCTGGCGATCCGACCGGCGCTCGTGACCTGGATGCACGGGAGGGCGTGATGAGCGACCTCGTACGCTTCGGCGTGGCGATCGATGGCGAGCTGCTGGCGAAGTTCGACGAGCGCCTCGAGCGACGCGGCTACGCAAACCGCAGCGAGGCGATCCGCGACTTGATCCGCAACGACCTGGTCGAGGCGGAGGCCGAGCGCGGCGGCGAGGTCGCGGGCTCGCTGACGCTCCTCTACGACCACCACGCGAAGGACCTGACCGAGAAGCTCACCGAGATGCAGCACTCGCTCGGCGAGCGCGTGGTCTCATCGCTCCACGTGCACCTCGATCACGATCACTGCCTCGAGGTCGTCGTGATGCGGGGGCCCGCCGGCACGCTGAAGGACGCCGCCGATCGCATCCTCGCGACCAAGGGGGTCGTGCACGGCAAGCTCACGCTCACCGGCATCCCCGCGGCGCTCGCATCACACCGGCACCCGCACCGACACGAGCACGAGCACGAGCACGAGCACCCGCACCCCCCGACGGCGTCGCGGAGCACGAAGCGTCGCTGAGCGAGGCCTCGCCCCCCGCGGTTTCCCGGGCACCAGAGCTCCTTGCGGCCGTCCAGTCGGCGTGGCGACCGGAAGCGGAGCGAACGGCGGCGCGGGTCGCCGGCGAGGGCGAGCTTCCAACCGTTTGTTGGTCGTGGTCTGGTGCCCCTCTCGCCGAACCCGCGCGTGGTCTGCTGCCGGTCGTCCAGCGCGCGCTGCCAGGGGATGCCTTGCTCTCGCGCCCCAGCCTCGACGTCGGGGCGCCGGCGAGGTGCACACGCGGGCCGGCGATCCCGCCGGGCGTCACGGACGCGCTCGACTTCGCCACCGGCTCGCGCGCTCGCCCTGTCCCCCCCGACCGCGACAGCCCATGGTCCGCGCCCCCATGCCGCCTCCGCCCCCGAGGACGCCGAAGCCCGGCCGCCCCCCTCCCCAGCCCGCGCGCCCCGTCGCGGCGAAGCCCGAGCCCGCACGCGACGACGGCGCCCTCACGGTCGACAACTTCCGCGACGACTCGCAGTTCCCGCGCATCCAGGCCGCCGTCGCGGAGATCCTCGCAAGCGGCAAGGTCGTCGCGCCGGTCGACGTGCTCGTGAAGATGGAGCTGCTCGCGCCGGAGGATCTCGCGGCCTGGCGCGCCGGCGGCATCCCGTTCCTCGAGAGCGTCGTGCGCAGCCGCCTCGGCGCGCTCGGGCGCTTTCTGCGCATCCTGCGCTTCCATGCGCACGACCTGAAGCTCCAGGTCGGAAACGAGCCGTACGTCCGCACCTACGACGGCGAGTCGGTGACCCTGCGCTTCACCAAGAGCGGCGATCCGAAGGTCGAGCAGGCGTACGCGCGGCACTTCGTCTGGCCCGGCAAGGGGCCATTCCGCATGCCGAAGTCGTGAGCGCGGCGGCGCGCGGTCAGAGCCGACGGACTTGACCGTCGTTCGCCATGCCGCGACGGGCGACGCCTGCAGCGTCCGCGATGCACAACAAGCAGGGGCAGGCAT
>JAJXTK010000789.1 GCA_021783935.1 Myxococcales bacterium
GCGCCTGCCAGACGGTACCCATGCCTCCCTGTCCGAGCTTGCGGAGGAGGCGGTATCGACCGGCGACGATCAGGCCCGGGTTGATCTGGCCCACGCTTTCACGTCCTCGAAGGCAGCTCGTTCGATCGTTTGCATGCGCGACGGCCGACCGAGCGACCCTTAAAAGGTAGATGGCTGCCGGTTCGACCCGGAGCGTTGCTGCATTTTGGCACGAAGGCGACGTCGAGCGGAAGGATCTGTCGATCGGGTCGCCATCCGGGGGCGCAGGAGGTGGGCGCGTAGGCGCTCGGGCGGTGCAGCCGGATGGCTCGTCCGCGGTCGAGGCGCAGGGCGCACGGTCGCGCCAGGGGGGGCATTTCTCGACGCATTCGACGGCGCAGCATAGGCTCGAACGCGTGCAACTCGACTTCGTAGCGCGGGAATTGGCCTTGAAGCTCGTGTATTACGGGCCCGCGCTCAGCGGGAAGACCACGAATCTCCAGGCGATGCACAGGCTCACGTCGGCCGGCTCCCACGGCCGGCTGATGACCTTGGAGACACGCGACGACCGCACCCTGTTCTTCGACCTGCTGCCGCTCGCCGTGAAGGCCGAAGGGGACCTGACCCTGCGCATCAAGCTCTTCACCGTGCCCGGGCAGGTCATCCATTCCTCCACCCGCCGCCTCGTGCTCCAGGGCGCCGACGGCATCGCGTTCGTCGCCGACTCCCAGCTCGCCGAGGCCGAGAACAACCGCGTGTCCTTCCTCGACATGCGGCAGAACCTCAAGGACAACGGGCTCGATCCGCGCAAGCTCCCCATCGTCATCCAGTTCAACAAGCGCGACCTGCCGAGCGATGCGATCCGGCCCGACGACGAGATCGCCGAGCTCGCGGTGCACGGTCGCGAGCCTGTGTACAAGGCGGTCGCGACGCGCGGCGACGGCGTCATCGAGACGTTCCTCGGCCTCTTGTCGCTGACCTGGGCGCACCTCGACGCCGAGCACGATTTTTCGAAGAAGTTCGGGCTGCAGAGCGCGAGCTTCGTCGCCAGCCTCGCGCGCCAGCTCGGCGTCGAGGGGGATCCGCAGGCGCTCATCAGCGCCGCGATCGGGGTGGATCCGCGCACGCCAACGCGCCGCATGGAAGCCGTCCGATGACCGCCGTCTCGCGCGCGCCGGGCTCGCTGGACGACGTCGCGCGGGGCCCGGGGCTGCGCCTCGAAGATCTCGTCGATCGCGACGCGCTCCAGGAGGTCTGCCGCTCGTTCTTCGCGCTCTTCGGCATCGCGGTGCGCATCTACTCACAGGACGGCGCGCTGGTCGCCGACGCCGTGCAGGACCAGCCGGTGTGCAAGTACCTGCAGGGGCTCCGCGACGCGCGCGCGGCGTGCGGCGCGACCGTCGCGGGGGTGAAGGGCGCCGACCCCGGCGAGGCCGGCGAGGCGACGCACCCGTGCTTCACCGGCGCCGTCTACCGCATCATCGGCATCGACTACGACGGC
Organism: Myxococcales bacterium; assembly: GCA_021783935.1. Taxonomy (GTDB): domain Bacteria; phylum Myxococcota_A; class Polyangia; order Polyangiales; family JADJMO01; genus CAIXWQ01. Next base: position 1,481 of record JAJXTK010000789.1, read on the forward strand.
CGCCGGCTCGGCCGGGTGATCGTCGGCCCCTTCTTGCCGGCCGACCTCAAGGAGATGCCGCGATCGCTGCTCGCGATCGACGCCTCGATCGATCCGAGCAAGGCGCGCGAGCTGCTCGTGAAGATGCCGCGCGTGCGCTCGGAGACCGTCCTGCGCATCGGGCGCCACCTGCAGAGCGTGCTCGACCTCATCCTCTTCAGCGGGCACCGCGCGCTGCTCACCTCGCACATGCACCTCGCGAGCGTGAAGGAGAGCTACCGCCAGCTTCAGGAGCAGAACGAGAAGCTGACCCAGTCGTACGAGCGGCTGCGGGAGCTCGATCGCCTCAAGTCGAACTTCCTCGCGACGGTCAGCCACGAGCTGCGCACGCCGCTGACGTCGATCCTCGGCTACAGCGAGATGCTGACCGAAGGCATCGGCGGCGAGCTGCAGCCGGAGCAGCGAGAGTTCATCGCGACGATCCGCGAGAAGGGGGAGCAGCTGCTCGGGCTCATCAAGAGCCTGCTCGACCAGTCGAAGCTCGAGAGCGGCACGCTCGCCTTCAAGATGACGAGCGTCGCGATCGAGGAGGTGCTCGATCAGGTCGGATCGACGCTCCTGCCCGCCGCCGTCAAGAAGGGGGTCGCCTTCGAGATCGAGGTCGAGAAGCGGCTGCCGACCATCCGCGGCGACGCCGATCGCCTTCGCCAGGTCTTCCTCAACCTCGCCGAGAACGCGTTGAAGTTCACGCCGCGCGGCGGCTCGGTGCGCCTGGTCGCCCACGCCGACACGAGCACCTCCGAGCCCGAGGACGACGTCGGCTACGTGCTCTTCGCGCAGCGCCCCGCGGCCGTCATCGTGCGCGTCGAGGACACGGGCATCGGCATCCCGGAGGGGGAGAGCGCGCGCATCTTCGACGCCTTCTACCAGGTCGACGGCTCCTCGACGCGCGAGCACGGCGGGGCGGGGCTCGGGCTGTCGATCGTCAAGCGCCTGGTCGAGATGCACGGCGGCACGATCGCGGTGGAGCCGAACCGCGATCCGCCACGCCCCGTCGCCGACCGGCAGGGGCGCCGCATGCCGGGCACCGTGTTCACCGTGCGCATTCCGCTGGGCTGATGGCCGACGAATTCGCGCGCATCGCTCGCATCGCGCGGGTGCTGGGCTCGCTGTCGAGGGGCGCAGAGATCGAGGCCTCGATCGGCGACGACGCGGCGGTACTCCGGCTCGACGGCGCCCTGGTCTGGACCATC
>JAJXTK010000122.1 GCA_021783935.1 Myxococcales bacterium
GGGCACCTCGAGGCAGCCAAGAGCTTCACCTACGCCGGCAAGCCCGCGCGCACCGGGCTCTTCACGAGCCGCGACGACGACGGGGCGATCACCTACTGGCGCTACCTCGCCGTCACCGACGGGTCGCGGCTCTTCGCGGCCATCTTCATGTCGAAGCGCGAGCCCGCGCGACGCGCGCCCGAGGTCGACGCGTTCCTGTCGTCGTTGCGCGTCGGCACGGGGCCGGTCCCGCGTCCCGACGATCAGCCCGAGGAGCCTTCGTCCGACGACGGCGGCAGCGGGCTGAGCATCTGACGGCGCACGAAGGCCGCCGGCGACGCGGACGGCCTTCGAGGTGCGGGCGACCCGCGCTCGCTCAGGCGAGCTTGACCGTCTCGGCGACGCTGGAGAAGTCGCCGATCTGGTCGAAGTTCATGTAGCGGTAGATGTTCGCCGCCTTCTTGTCGACCGCGCCGATGTGCGCCTTGTACTCCTCCACGGTCGGGATCTTCCCGAGCAGCGCGCACACCGCGGCGAGCTCCGCCGAGCCGAGGTAGACGCGGGTGTCGAGGCCGAGGCGGTTCGGGAAGTTGCGCGTCGAGGTCGACATCGCCGTCGAGCCCTTGCGCACCTGCGCCTGGTTGCCCATGCACAGCGAGCAGCCCGGCAGCTCCATGCGCGCGCCGGCGCGCCCGAGGATGCCGTAGTAGCCCTCCTCCTTGAGCACGTGCTGGTCCATCTTGGTCGGCGGCGCGATCCAAAGGCGCGTCGGGATGTCGGTCTTGCCGTCGAGCAGGGCGCCGGCCGCGCGGAAGTGGCCGATGTTGGTCATGCACGAGCCGATGAAGACCTCGTCGATCTTGTCGCCGGCGACCGCGCTGAGCGGCTTCACGTCGTCGGGATCGTTCGGGCAGGCGACGATCGGCTCGGTGATCTCGGTCATGTCGATCTCGATCACCGCGGCGTACTCGGCGTCGGCGTCGGGCTCGAGCAGCTCGGGCTTCGCGATCCACGCCTCCATCGCCTTGATGCGCCGCGCGAGGGTCTTCTGATCCTCGTAGCCGCTCGCGATCATCCACTTCATGAGCGTGATGTTCGAGCGCAGGTACTCGATGACCGGCTCCTTCTCGAGCCGCACCGTGCACGCCGCCGCCGATCGCTCGGCCGAGGCGTCGGTGAGCTCGAACGCCTGCTCGACCTTCAGCTGCGGCAGCCCCTCGATCTCGAGGATGCGGCCGGAGAAGACGTTCTTCTTCCCCTTCTTCTCGACGGTCAAGAGCCCTTGCTTGATCGCCCAGAGCGGGATCGCGTTGACCAGATCGCGCAGCGTGACCCCCGGCTGCATCTTGCCCTTGAAGCGCACGAGCACCGACTCGGGCATGTCGAGCGGCATCACGCCGGTGGCGGCCGCGAAGGCGACGAGCCCCGAGCCCGCGGGGAACGAGATGCCGATCGGGAAGCGCGTGTGCGAGTCGCCGCCGGTGCCGACGGTGTCGGGCAGGCAGAGGCGATTGAGCCAGGAGTGGATCACGCCGTCGCCCGGGCGCAGCGAGACGCCCGCGCGCGACTGGATGAAGAGCGGCAGCTCGTGGTGCATCTTCACGTCGACCGGCTTCGGATACGCCGCCGTGTGGCAGAACGACTGCATGACGAGGTCGGCCGAGAAGCCGAGGCACGCGAGGTCCTTGAGCTCGTCGCGCGTCATGGGGCCGGTGGTGTCCTGCGAGCCGACGGTGGCCATCTTGGGCTCGCAGTAGGTGCCGGGACGAATGCCCAGCTGACCCGACGCAGACCCCTTCGGGGCTCCCAGCCCGCACGCGCGGCCGACCATCTTCTGCGCCAGCGAGAAGCCTTTGCCCGTGTCCTTCGGGTTCTTCGGCAGCCGGAACGCCGTCGACGGGCCGAGGCCGAGCGCCTCGCGCGCCCTGCCGGTGAGGCCGCGCCCGATGATGAGCGGGATGCGGCCGCCGGCGCGCACCTCGTCGAAGATGACCTCGCTCTTGATCTTGAGCTCGGCGATGACCTGGCCGTCCTTGAGCGCCTTGCCCTCGTAGGGGCGCAGCTCGATGACGTCCCCCATCTCCATCTTCGAAACGTCGAGCTCGATCGGCAGCGCGCCGGCGTCCTCCTGCGTGTTGAAGAAGATCGGCGCGATCTTGTTGCCGAGGCAGACGCCGCCGAAGCGCTTGTTCGGGACGTACGGGATGTCCTCGCCCGTCCACCACAGCACGCTGTTGGTGGCCGACTTGCGCGAGCTGCCGGTGCCGACGACGTCGCCGACGTAGGCGACCGGGTGCCCCTTCTTCTTGAGCTCTGCGAGCACCTCGAGCGGCTTCTGCACGAACCCGGTTCGCGGGTTCTTGAGCATGGCGAGCGCGTGCAGCGGAATGTCGGGGCGCGACCAGGCGTCCGGCGCCGGCGAGAGGTCGTCGGTGTTCGTCTCCCCCGGCACCTTGAAGACGGTGACCTTCACCGACTCCGGCACGGCCGGCCGCGAGGTGAACCACTCGGCGTCTGCCCACGACCTCAAGACGGCCTTCGCGTGCGCGCTCCCCTTGTTGGCCTTCGCGGCGACGTCGTGAAACGCCTCGAACATCAGCAGCGTCTTCTTGAGCGCCTCGGCGGCCTCCGCGCCGCACTCGGCGCTGTCGAGCAGCTCGACGAGCGGCGCGATGTTGAAGCCGCCGAGCATGGTGCCGAGCAGCTCCGTCGCCCTCTTCGGCGACACCAGCGCGCACTTGGTCTCGCCCCTTGCGACCCGGGCGAGGAAGGCGGCCTTCACCTTCGCGGCGTCGTCCACCCCCGCAGGAACCCGGTAGGTGAGCAGGTCCACGAGCACCTGCTCTTCGCCGGTCGGCGGCGCGATCAGGAGCTCGACGAGCTCCTTGGTCTGCTGCGCGGTCAACGGAAGCGGCGGAATTCCAAGGGCGGCGCGCTCGGCGACGTGCTGGCGATAGGCGGTGAGCACAGTGTCTTCCTTTCGTGAGTTCCGAGCCTGCGTAGGTCCGGTCGCGAGCGGGGGGAAGCGCGGAGTTGCGCGGCCCGAACCAGCTCGCGAGGGCACCGCAGGGGTCCGCACGGCAAAGCCCCTGCCCGGAAGGGGCAACGGCGGTCCGAAGCTCCGCGTTCCGCGCGAACCCGGTTGGGGTCGCCATCGCCATCGGCACGTCGTCGGACCACGACCGTCCGATCCACGAAACGCTCGCCGCTCGCCAGAGGCTCGACCGCACGAGCGCCGTACCTTCCGGCTGCGATCCGTCATCCCAGCGGACGGGGTCGGTGGCCGAAATCGATCCCTTGCGCTAGGGTACGGTCGTTCGTCGAGGAGGCGCCCGAGAGATGATCACGCTGACGGAGAAGGCTTCGGAGAAGGTGAAGGAAATCGCGAGCACCGAGGGGCTCGATGGCCAGGGGCTGCGCCTGCGGGTCATCGGCGGCGGCTGCTCGGGCTTCTCGTACGATCTCTACTTCGAGGACACGCCCACCGACATGGACGAGACCTTCGAGTCGTTCGGGGTCAAGCTCTACTGCGATCCGCTGAGCGCGCAGTACCTCGAGGGGACCGAGGTCGACTACGTCGAGGGGCTCCAAGGCTCGGGCTTCAAGTTCAACAATCCGAACGTCAAAGGCACCTGCGGCTGCGGCAGCAGCTTCAGCGCCTGACCCGACGGGCCGCGGGTCGCGCGACGCCGTGCTCCCTCGAGCCCGGCGTCTCGCGCTTTTTGGCCGAAGATCGCGGCATGACCCAGGAGCGGATCGGTCGCTCTCGGAGCGAGCCCACGCCCTGCTCGGCGGCGCGCTGTACCAGGCACTCCGACCGCGGGCCCAGTTGCGGCGTCCTGATCTCCATTCTTCCGAGCGAAGCCGGCTCGGACCGTCTTTGGGACTCAGGCGATCACGGCGTCGGGTGATTGCGCTCCCAGGCCGCCATGTACCAGTTGCGGGCTCGGCCATCGTTCGCCCGCGCGTTCGCGACCACGCGCAGCGTCTGCTCGGCCTCGAGGAAGCGCCCCGCACCGAACAGCATCGCGCCGCGCGCCAGCGGGTAATCACACGCGCCGAGGTAGGGGCGCTTGTCGCCGGAAGGGTCGGCGAAGCGATCGAGGGCGGCGAGTCGGTCGAGGTAGACGAGCCGACGCGCGTCGGCGGCAGCACCCCGATTGCCTGCGCGTGCGAGCTCGTCGGGGCGCACGACCGGGTGCGCGATCAGGAAGGCGAGCAGCGTGCGCACCTCTACGGGGTCGAGCGGGAGCGTCGTCAGGCCGTAGCAGACCTCTGCCCCCTCGCGATCGCAGTCCCCGAGTCCATAGACCACTGACGTCCAATGGAGCTTGTAGCGAATACGGAGGATCGCGCGAGGCACGCGCGGCTCGAGGGACGCGCCCGTCCAGCCGTTGCGGAGCAGGACATCGACAAGCGCGCCCGAGAGCCTCCGAAGCTCCTGCGCGCGCTGCGGCTCGCTCCCGGCCCGAGCGAGCTCGTCGAGGAACCGCTCGGCGTCGTAGGAGCGCAGCGTCCGCATCTTGGCAAGGGTCTGGGCGTCGCCGAGGCGCTGCCGGGCGACGCCGATCGCGGCCCGCAGCTCTTCGAGCAAGTGCTGGCGCACCGGGTTCTCGGGAACGTTCACGTCGCCGACCGGCGGCGCCTCGGCGCCGGCGACGTTCCAGGCGTAGTACGCCGAAGCGATCGCGCGGATCTCTGCGGGCAGCGGCGCCTCTTCGACCTCGGCGCGCGCCCTCCGGTCCTCGGCGATCGAAGGCTCCAGCGCGCGCCAGTCGATCGTCGGCATGGGCGCGTCGATCGGCTCGACCGGCTGTGGGAGCACGACCCACGCGGCGGCGATGCCGAACGCCACCCCGATCGCCGCGATGGGGAGGAGGCGGCCGAGCTCCTGTCGAATCGAACTGGGTTCGTGCGCGGCCATCCCGACATCCTTCTTATGACGAATCGGAGCCGAACGGAATTCGAGCCCGGTTCACCCCGAGCGTTGGGCTACGATGCGCCGGTGAGCGAGAAGCGACAGTTCGAGCGGGTTGTCTTCGGCGACGCCGTCGAGATCGAGCACCAGGGGCGCAACTTCCCGGGGCGCGTGCGCGACATCTCGGTCGGCGGCGCGTACGTGCTCACCGACGAGAAGGTCGCGTTCGGCGACCGGGTCGTCCTCAAGGTCGTGCTCCCCGCGATCGCAGCCAAGGGCCCGCGCGCCCTCGACGGCGTCGTTCGATGGGTCCGCGACGACGGCTTCGGCCTGCAATTCGGCCCCACCGGCGCCGTCGACACCTACGCCCTCGCGGAGCTCGTCGCGCGCAAGTCGAACGCGCTCTGAGCCCGATGTCGCGCCCTCGCATCGCGCGCCCCCTCGCGTCGATCGCCCTCGGCGCCGCGATCGGCATGGCGGCGGTGCCGGCGCGCGCGGCGGACGAGGTCCCGGCCGATCTCGCGCGGCTGCGGCTCGACGACGGTCGCCATCCGTTCGATCTGCCGAGCGCGGACGCCATCTCGGTCGAGTCGCACGGCGAGGCCCAGCTGCGCGCCGAGCGCTGGACCGAGCTGCCGCTGCAGCCTCCCGCGAGCGACCCGTCGCTCCGCTCGCTCGGCCAGCGTTCTTTCGGCACCGACTGGGTTCGCGTCAACGGCCGCGCGAGCTACCGCGACCGCGTGCAGCTCGTCGCCCAGCTCGACGTCGCGCCGAACTGGATCATCGGCGACCTCGCGCAAGGCATCCACGCCGATCGCGCCTTTGCGCAAGACGAATCGGTGCCTGCGGCCGTGCGCCTTCGCTACCTCTACCTCGACGTCGCGACCGGCATCGGCTCGTTCCGGCTCGGCCAGGTCGGCTCGCACTGGGGCATGGGGATCCTCACCAACGACGGCGATCACCCCTCGCTTTTCGGCGACTACCGCAACGGCGCCCTCGTCGAGCGCGCGGCCTTCACCACGCGGCCGCTCGGCGCGCGCTCCCCGCTCGTCGTGTCGATCGCCGCCGATGCGATCTGGCAAGACGCGATCTCGCGGTGGTCCGACGGCGATCGCGCCTACGAAGGGGTGGCCACCATCGCCTGGGATCGCGAGCCGACCTTCGTCGGGCTCTGGGCCGCGCGTCGCAACTCGCAGGTGCGGGCGTTCGGCAACGACGGCAACCTCGACGTCTGGGAGCTCGACGCCACGGCGCGGCACGCGGCCTCGCTCGGCGTCGACGACGCCTTCCTCTACGCCGAAGCAGAGGCCGCGACCCTCCTCGGGCGCACCGACGCGGTGCGCGTGGTGCCCGACGTGCCGAGCTCCGACGTTCGCAGCTACGGCTTCGCCGCGCGCGTCGGCATCGTGAAGCGCGCGAGCGCGCGCGGCGTCGAGTTCGGTCGCTTCGACCTCGACGTCGAGGCCGGCTTCGCGAGCGGCGACGGCAACCCCTACGACGCGACTCTCAAGCGCTTCACGTTCGATCCGAACCACGTCGTCGGCTTGGTGATGTTCCCGTTCGTCATGCGCGCCCAGACCGCGCGCGCCGCCACCAACGCCATGGACCCGGCGCTCGGTGCGCGCCCCTCGCCCGGCGCGTTCCTGGACGCCACGCACGGCGGCGTCGCGGGGGCGCAGTACCTCTATCCGACGATCGTGGTGCGGCCCGACCCCCGCTTCGATCTCAAGCTCGGCGCGCTGGTCGCCATGGCGACGAGCGACTTCGTCGACCCCTACGTGACGATGCTCCAAGGGAGCGCCCGCAACGCGCGCGGCGGCGACGCGCGCTCGCGCGACCTCGGGCTCGAGCTCGATTGGGGCTTCGAGTGGCGCGCGCCGCTCGGCGACGCGACGCTGCAGCTCGGCCTTCAGCAGGGCATCCTCTTGCCCGGCCACGCCTTCGACGACGCGAGCGGCCGCTCGATGCCCTGGCAGTCGGTCACCGAGGGGCGCGTCGGCCTGCAGTACTGACGCGGCCGATACGCGCGGGCTCGCGCGGTCTGCGCGCCGAATCGCGCTAGCATCGTCGCGATGTCCTTGCGTGCTTTCTTTCGCGCGCTCGCGCTCGCGGCGTGCGCCTTCGTCGCCGCCCCGTCGGCCGCGGGGTGCTCGCCCGACCCGGGCCCCACGGGGCTGCGCCGCGCCGTGAAGACCGGCGGGCCGACCGTCGTCTTCGATCTCGCGCGGCAGCCCTTCCCCGAGCTTCCGCTGCCGAACGACGTCGCCACCTGGCCCGATCCGACGTCGCGCACCGGGCGTCGGCTCAACGTGAGCCTCGTCGCGCCGACGACGATCGAGCGCCGAGCGCGCGCCCAGTACGCCGGGCTCGAGGGGTTCGGCACCTCCGAGACGATCTCGATCCCGTTCGACGCGCCGCTCGACACCGCCGACGTCACGGCGCGCCACGTCGGCGACGACTACGATCTCACCGACGACGCCGTCTACCTCGTCGACATCACGCCCGGCTCGCCGCGCTACGGCCTGCCGATGCCGCTCGACGTCGGCGCCGGCAACTTCCCGAGCACCCTCGCCGAGCTCGGCACGCACTGGCCGAACGATCCGCAGGCCGGCGAGTCGAACCTGCTCTTCGAGACGCGCGAGGAGGACCTGAACGGCAACGGCGTGCTCGATCCCGGCGAGGACACAGACTTCGACGGCGTGCTCGATCACCCGAATTTTCCCGAGCGAATCCGCCCCGCGAACGGCGTCGACGGCCTGCTCGACTTCTACGAGTCGCAGAGCGGCACCCTCCTGCTGCGGCCGATGCTGCCGCTCGAGGAGGCGACCGAGTACGCGGTCGTCGTCACCGATCGCCTGCACGGCGCCGACGCCAAGCACACCCCCGTGCAGTCGCCGTTCGACTGGATCCACCACCCGAGCCAGCTCGCCGCCGCCGGGCGCCTCGCCGACGCGCTCGGCAAGCACCCGGAGTTCTACGGCTTCGGCGCCGGCGCTCCGCTCGACCACGTCCAGTTCCTCTTCACGTTCACCACCGAGCCGACGACGAGCGACCTGTTCACGCTGCGCGACGGCATCGCCGGCAAGGGCCCGGCCGCGTGGATCGCTCAGCAGTACCCGACCGAGCTGAGGCTGCTGCCGATGGTGGGGCTCGCCGCGCCCGGCGCTCCCGACCCGGCGGGGTGGCAGTCGGATCCGGCGTGCGAGGACGTCGCGGGGGGGCCGCGCACCATCGCGCGCGTCGACGTCGCGAGCTTCCAGCCCGTGCTGCAGCAGCTCGCCGCGGCGGCGTTCGGCGGCAGCAGCGGACCGCAGGTCACGCGCTTGGTGCAGAGCTACGCGAGCGTGCACCACGTCGCGATCGCCACCGTCACGGTGCCGTGGCTCCTCGGCGATCGCGCCGACGTCTCCCCCGACACGACGATCCAGCTCGATCCGAAGACGGGCGCGGCGCCGCACTCCGACGACGAAGTGCAGATGTACATCGTCGTGCCGACGACGACGCAGAGCCACAAGCCCCCCTTCCCCGTCGCGCTCTACGGTCACGGCTACACGCGCGACTCGAGCGAGGGGCTGCTCTACGCCGGCGAGCTCGCGCGCCACGGCATCGCGACCGTCGCGATCAACTACCCAGGGCACGGCCGCTTCCTGACCCCAGTCCAACAGCAGCTCGTGACGTCGGCGCTCGGCCAAGGGTGCCTCGTGCCGTGGGCCTCGTCGGTCACGCGCGGTCGCATCCGCGACGTCGACGACGACGGCAGCCTCGAGGGGGACAGCGGCGCCGACTTCTGGAGCGCGTACGTGTTTCACACGCGCGACATGCTGCGCCAGGCGGTCTTCGACCAGATGTTCGTCACGCGCGTGCTCGCGCGCTTCGACGGCACGACGCGCTACGATCAAGACGGCGACGGCAAGCCCGACCTCGCCGGCGACTTCGACGGCGACGGCGTGCCGGACGTCGGCGGGGCGGCGGGGTTCTACGCGTGGGGCGCATCGCTTGGTGGCGTCGTCGCCGAGCTCCAAGGGGGCCTCGATCCGAGCATCGTCGCCGCGGCGCCGCTGGCGGGCGGGGGGCTCTTGAGCGACGCCGGCGCGCGCTCGAGCCAGGCGGGATTGACGGCCGCGGTGGGGCTTCGCGCGCTCGGACCGATCGTCTTCAGCCTGCCGGCCGAGTCGCGCATCGACTGGATGAAGAACGACGACGGGAGCCTCGCGACCGACGCGCAGGGCAAGCCGATCGCGCTGCCGGACGCGCAGCAGACGCGCACCAGCTGCCACGCCGGGCAGGCGACCGTGCGCTGGCTCCTCGTCGATCGCGCGAGCACCGCCGAGCTCGAGATCGCCTGCCTCGACGCCGCGCAGGCGCAGGAGGGCGCGGACGTGGTGGTCACCAACGCGACGACGGGCGAGGCGCGCTGCGGGCGCATCACCAAGGCGTCGGCCGACACGGGGACGCCGTCGTTCCGCGTTCCGATCCCGACCGGCGTCGGCGACGCGATCGCGATCTCGATCTTCGCGCCGCGGCCGGGGCGCGCGCAGGTGCTCGACTCGTACGGCGAGCGTTGCGGTGTGCCCGACGGCGTCGATCCGAGCGTGCGCATCGACAGCTGGAGCGGCCACGCCGACGCGTGCGCCGACGCCCCTTGCGTGCGCTTCGGCGGTCAGTCGTTCGCCATCGGCTCGCCGCTCGTCGCGCCGGCCGAGGGGTTCGGCCTGCGCCGGCAGACGCCCGAATTCCGGCGCTTCGTCGAGCTCGCGCAGATCGCGCTCGATCCCGCCGATCCGGTCGGCTTCGCGCCCTACTACTTCGTCAGGCCGCGCCTCGATGCGACCGGCGCGTCCGCCGCGCCGACCGCGCTCTTGTCGATCGGCATCGTCGGTGACGCGAGCGTGCCGATCGCCTCGAGCATGGCCTTCGCGCGGGCCGCCGGCGCCCTGCCCTTCCTGCGCCCGGCGAACCTCGCGGCCAACGGCTACCCGGACTACGTCGCGCCCGAGCCGCTGATCGCCGCGTTCCAGAAGACGCCGAACCAGCTGTTGATCGACAACGACGTCGTCGAAGGGGTCGCGCGCCTCGGGCGCACCCCCGCCGGCGCCTCGTGCCGCCGCAACTGGAACGTCGCGCTCTGCGGCGGCAGCGGCGCGCTCGACGCGACGAGCTGCGCCGACGCGCTCTTCGACGTCGACGATCTCTCCGAGGGATCGCTCCCCTTCGCCGAGCAGCGCCTCTCGCCGCCGCTGCGCATCGCGCGCCTCGCCAAGCCCGCGACGCCGGCCGATCTCGCGCCGGTGTGGGCGCCGCGCATCGAGGCCTCGTGGACGCCGAGCGGCCCGCTCGCCGCGGCGCTCGAGCCGTACGTCGACCCGAACGGCGCGCATGCCATCGCGCCGCCCGATCCGTGCAAGCTCTGGGACGACGGCAGCTACGTCCTCAACACGCTCGCGCACTTCTTCCGATCGGGGGGCACCGACCTCTACTACCTGAGCCATCCCGGCACGCACCAGTGCGCGGCGATCACCGACCCCGCCAACGGCTGCGACTGGCAGGAGTAGGGTCCGGCGCGGGGCTTGTGACTTCGCCCCCGCGAGGTCATCTAACGGACCCTCCATGCGCGCGACGTCGGTTCGAGGGGCACGCACCCACAACCTGAAGGGGGTCGACCTCGAGCTTCGACCCTTCGAGCTCGTCGCCTTCACAGGCCCGTCGGGCGCGGGCAAGTCGAGCCTCGCGATCGACACGCTCTACGCCGAAGGGCAGCGGCGCTTCGTCGAGTCGTTCTCCCCCTACGCGCGCCAGTTCCTCGAGCGCCTCGATCGCCCGCCGGCCGACGCGGTCGAGCCCGTGGCCGCCGCCGTCGCGGTCGATCGACGTGCGCCCATCAAGTCGACGCGCTCGACGGTCGCCACGATGGCGGAGCTCGAGCCCTACCTCGCCGCGCTCTACGCGCGCGAGGCGACGCCGAGCTGCCCCGACTGCGGCGTGCTCGCCGAGCACCTCGGCGCCGACGCGCTCGCGCGCCGGGTGCTGAGCGAAGTGCTGCGCGACGCGGGCAACGGCGCGGGGCGGGGCCTGGTCACCTACCCCACGCGCATCGGCACCGCCGAGCAGTACCTGGTCGTGCGCGAGGAGCTCGCGCGCGACGGCTACCGGCGCCTGCGCCTCGACGGCGCGCTGCGGACGATCGACGACGTGAAACCGAGCGAGGCCGCCGCCGCGCGCGACGTCGAGGTGGTGGTCGATCGGATCGGCCTCGAGCCTGCCTCGACGCCGCGCCTGCGCGAGGCGATCGAGCGCGCGATCGCGTGCGCCGGCGAGGCGCGCGTCGTCGTCGGCGAAGGGCCCGAGGCGCGCAAGATCCCGGTGCGCGCCGGGCTCGCCTGCCCGAAGTGCGCGCGCGCGTTCGAGCCGCCGCGCCCGAGCATCTTCTCGTACAACAACCCGGAAGGCGCGTGCCCGAGCTGCCGCGGCTTCGGCCGCACCATCGGCGTCGACTGGGCGAAGGTGATCCCCGACGAGGGCAAGTCGCTCAGGCAAGGCGCGATCCGCGCGTGGACCGGCAAGAGCGCCGAGTGGGAGCGCGGCGAGCTCGCCAAGCTCTGCAAGCGCCACAAGATCCCGATGGACGTGCCGTGGCGGAAGCTCCCCGCTTCGGCGAAGAAGCTCGTGATCGACGGCGAGGCGGGCGGCTGGGACGCCGGGAAGTTTCCGGGCGTGCGCGCGTGGTTCAAGTGGCTCGAGTCGCGCACCTACAAGATGCACGTGCGCGTCTTCCTCGCGCGCTACCGGGCCTACGACACGTGCAGCGCGTGCGACGGCGGCAGGCTCTCGCCCGAGTCGCGCAAGTACCGCATCGGCGGCCTCGATCTGCCGTCGTTCCATCGCCTCTCGGTCGCCGAGGCGCTCGCGCGGCTCTCCGCGCTCGCGTGCCACGACGCCGGCGGCGCGCGCGCGAACGCGGTGCTCGGCACGCGCCTCGGCTACCTCGTCGACGTCGGTCTCGGCCACCTTGCGCTCGATCGCGCCGCGCGCACGCTCTCGGGGGGCGAGGCGCAGCGCGTGGGGCTCACCGCCGCGCTCGGCACTGCGCTGGTCGGCGCGCTGGTCGTCCTCGACGAGCCGACGGTCGGCCTGCACCCGAGCGACGTCCCGCCGCTCGTCGTCGCCCTGAAGAAGCTCGCCGCCGCGGGCAACGCGGTCGTCGTGATCGAGCACGATCCGGGCGTGATCG
>JAJXTK010000790.1 GCA_021783935.1 Myxococcales bacterium
TTCTCAGCACGGCAGACCGCGGCAGGCTTCTCCCAGGCTTCCTGAGCCGCCTGATGAACTCCCATGTTGGAGGCGCATCAGTCGCGATGCGTAAGGGGGGCCTCGCGCAGCAGCACTTCAATGTGGGGGCGATGAAGGAGACCTTGATCCCACTGCCTTCCTTGGAGGAACAGTCGGACATCTCGCGGACACTTGAATCTCTGGATGCACGGGCCGGCGACGAAGTGCAGTTTCGCGAGGCGTTGGTACGGCTCAAATCCGCCCTCATGTCCGTCCTCCTCACCGGCGAGGTCCGCGTGAAGCCCGGCGAGGACGCGGCATGACGACGGTCCGCTTGGTCGCCGGCGCGATCACGACGATCCGATCGGTCAGGCTGGGTGGCTGCGTCGCCGTCGCTTCGAGCCGGCACCGAGGTGCCGGCCTCGATGGGCAAGCCCCTCCGGGGCTACGCGATCGCGAACCCGCATCGCACGCAGGACGAGATCCAAGCCCCGGTAGGGGCTTTCGGCTCGAGGCCCCGGTTTCAACCGGGGCTCGATGGCCGGCGGCGGATCGACCTCGATGGCGGGCTGACACAGCCTGTTCCTCGACCCGCTCGCGCGGATCTTCGACGAGCCCGACGCCGCCGCCGCGGAGGATCGGTTCCTGATCATCGGTCGCTCCGCGGCGCGCAGGATCCTGTTCGTGGTGCACGTCGAGCGCGGCGATCGGCTGCGGATCATCAGCGCCCGGGTGGCGACGCGACGAGAGCGTGCTCAACTTGAGGAGGCGGAGTGACCATGCGAGACGAGTACGATCTCAAGGCCTTGAAGGGCGGGCGCCCGAACCCGTACGCGAAGCGCATCAGCGCCACCGGCCGAAAGGCGCTCCTCGCGAGGTTCTACGCCGCCGAGCACCTCGTTCGCTTGGACGACGACATCGCCGAACACTTCCGCGACGCCGAGACGGTGAACGAGACGCTGCGGCTCGCGCTGAAGATGAAGGGCGTGCTCGGGAAGACGAAGGGGACGCGGGGGAAGTCGCCGCGGGCGAAGAAGTCGGCGTAGGGCGCCCAAACGCCACCCCCATCCTCGCGTACGATGCCTCCCGAGGTGCGCGCGTGACCCCTCCGATCATCCAGCGTCTCGACGTCGAGTCCTACGGCTGCATCAAGAAGCTGTCGCTGCCGCTCACGCCGCTGCACGCGCTGATCGGCCCCAACGACAGCGGCAAGAGCACCATCCTGCGCGCGCTGCGCACGGCGGCGCAGTTCGCGGTCGGGACGTTCCCGGGCCCGGGGAAGAGCGACCCGTTCGACCCGATGATCGCGGTCACCGGCTCGGCCCCGACGTTCACGCTGCACGTGGCCGAGGATCTCGCCTATCGCGTGCGGACCGATTCCCAGGTGAGCGAGGAGATCGTCGCGGGGGGACAGGTCGTCCCCGGTTCGCTCCGTCGGCGGGAGTGGCACGAGGTCGGCATCGTTACGCAGCTCGCCTCGCGTGCCGGGGAGCCCGAGGCCTACGCGACGAAGCTCGCGGCGCACATCTCGTTGCCTACGATGATCCGGTTCGATCCGGACTTCCTGCGCGCGCCCGCCGCGCTCATCCCGGAGTCGAAGGGGATCGCCCTCGCAGACGAGCGTGGCAGCGGCCTCGCGAGCGTGTTCGATGCCCTCTTGAACCGCGACGCCGAGGCCTTCGCCGAGATCCAGCGCGAGCTTTGCAGCCGGTTTCCGAGCGTCGCCAAGCTTGGTCTCATCAACGTCAGCAACGCTACGAAGGAGATGGCGATCACGCTCACCGACGGCAGCCGCGTGGGCGCGAAGGGGATGAGCGAAGGGCTCCTCTACTACCTCGGCTTCGCCGCGCTCCGGCACCTGACCGGCTCGCGCCTGTTTCTCGTCGAAGAGCCCGAGAACGGCCTCCACCCCTCACGCATCGCCGACGTCGTGCGCGGCCTGCGCGAGATGTCGAAGACCGCGCAGGTCTTGATTGCGACGCACAGCCCGCTGGTGGTGAACGAGCTGAGGGGCGACGAGATCTCCGTCGTCACCCGCCCGCCGGCGCTCGGGACGCAGACCGTCTTGTTGAAGGACGTGCCTGGGTTCGAAGAGGCCTCGAAGGTCTACCTGCCGGGCGAGCTCTGGGTCAGCTACGCCGACGGCAACGCCGAGGAGCCCCTGCTGACTGGGAAGCCGCGCTCATGAGCGCGGTGCGGGTGTTCCTCGGCGGCGAAGGGCCCAACGACCTCGGCAGCCGCGCGCACGATCCGGCCTACCAGACCGACGACTGCCCCGGCGTCGTCCAGGCGCTCCTCCGGCGGACGCAGCGAGACGGCTGGCACGTCGTCGGCGGCGTGAAGTGGTCGAGGATCAGGAAGCTCAAGGCCCGCGGGCCGACGCCGCGCGACGAGCAGAACGTGAAGGCGCTCGTGTACGAAGCCACCCGCGCCAACGCCGAGGTCGTCGCCTTCGTGCGCGACGAGGACGGCGATCGTGCGCGTCGCGCCGTGATCGAGGCGGCCATCGCGCAGGCGGCGGTGGACTATCCCACGGTCGACGTCATCGGCGGCGTCGCGGTCCCGGTGCTCGAAGGTTGGCTTCTCGCGATGCGCGGGTGTGCACTCGCCCGAAAGTACCCCGCCCCCCGCCTTGCGCGTTGGCGCCGCATCGGGCAGGCGCGCCCCGCCACGCCGGGCAGCGGGCCGCGGCGT
>JAJXTK010000791.1 GCA_021783935.1 Myxococcales bacterium
GCGCGCCAACTACGCGCAGGCCGACGCCCGGTTCAAGGCGGGGCTCGGCTCGGCGGTCGAGGTTGCCGACGCCGAGACGGTGCTCGCGGAGGCGGAGATCAGGCTCGCTACCGGCAAGTTCGATCTCGCGTCGGCGAGGGCGACGTTTGCGCGTGCAATCGCGGAAGGTGCGGAGAAGAAATGAGCCACTCGGATCCGGGGGTGAGCGTGAACGAAGTCGACAAGCCCGAGAAGGCGCCGAGCCCGGAGCCGTCGCGCGCGTGGTTGCCGGTGGTCATCGGCCTCGGCGTGGTCGCGATCCTGGGCGCCGGCGGCTACCTCTACCAGCGCTCGCGGTCCAAGGTGAACCACGTCGCGCTCGAGTCGCAGCCCAGGCCGGTGACCGTCGCCATCGCGCGAGCGACGACCTTCCGTCAGACGCGCCGCTACGTCTCGACGCTGCAGCCTTGGGTGTCGGCCAACGTCGGGCCGCAGCTCGTCTCGGCGTACGCCGAGACGGTGCTCGTGCGCCCGGGCGCGGTCGTGAAGGCGGGCGCCGTGCTCGCCACGCTCGACTGCCGCAAGGACGATGCGGAGGCGCAGGCGGTCGCGATGCAGGCCAAGGCGATCGAGAAGCGCCAGGCGGCCGCGGCGATGGAGGCCGCGCGCCTCGGCAGCATGGTCGACGCCGGCTTCGTCTCCGAGATGGACTCGGTGAAGAAGCTGGCGGAGAGCGACGCCGAGCAGGCCCAGCTCTTCGCCGAGCGCGCCAAGCTCGCCGGCCAGGCGCTCGACGTCAACGACTGCATCCTGCGCGCGCCGTTCGACGGCGAGGTCTCCGGTCGCTACCTCGACCCCGGCGCCTTCGTCCGGCCCGGCATGCCGATCGTATCGGTCGTCGACCGCAACACGGTGCGCGTCGTCGCCGACGTGCCGGAGTCGGACTTCTCGCTCGTCGCGCCCGGCAACATCGTCACGATCTTCGCGCTCTCGACCGGCAAGAAGCTCCAGGCGCCGATCTCGCGGCGCGCGCCGGCCGCCGACCCGAACACGCGCACGGTGCACTTCGAGATCGACATCGCGGATCCGAAGCGGGAGATCCCGGTCGGCACCACCGCGGAGCTCAAGGTCGACGCCGGCGAGCCGGTGCCCGCCACGGAGCTGCCGCTCTACGCCGCCGATCTCCACGGCGAGAGCGCCTCGCTGTTCATCGTCGACGGAGACGTCGTGCGCAAGAGGACGGTGCCCGTCCTCGGCGAGATCGGGGGCGACGTGTACATCGAGCTCGCGGCCCTCAAGCCCGGCACGCAGGTCATCACCGAGGGACGTTCGCTGCTCGAGGACGGCGAGCACGTGATCGCCAAGGAGGATCCTCGCGAGGCGCAGGCCAAGGCCGCCAACGGGGGGGCCAAGCCGTGACCGGTCTGTCACTCAAAAACCCGATCGCGATCTTGATGATCTCGATCGCGTTCGTCGTCTTCGCGTTCGTCGTCACGCCGCGAATGGCGATCGACACCTTCCCCGAGCTGACCCCGCCCGTGCTGATCGTCGGCACGCAGGCGCCCGGGCTCGGCCCGAAGGACGTCGAGAAGACCATCTCGTGGCGCATCGAGAAGTTCGTCAGCGCGACCCCCGGCGTCGATCACGTCGAGAGCGTGTCGCGCAACGGCCTGTCGATCGTCTACGTCTGGCTCAAGTGGGGCACCGATCTCAACGGCGCCCAGACGCTCGTCCAGTCGCAGACGATGTTCGCGATGTCGTCGGTGCCGAAGTCGCTCGGCGTGCTGCCCCCCTTCGTGCTCCAGTACGACCCGACCAACGCGCCGGTCGTGCAGGTGGCCCTCTCGGGCGACGGCATGACGGGCGCGCAGCTCTACGACTACGCGCAGAACTACGTCGAGCCGATCCTCGAAGGCATCCAGGGCGTCGCGAGCGCCGCGGTCGACGGCGGGCGCCTGCGTCAGATCAACGTGGTCGTCGATCCGGTCCGGGCGCAGGCGCGCGGGCTCACCTCCGACGACGTCGTCAAGGCGGTTGCGCAGTCGAACGCGCTCTTGCCGTCGGGCGAGTTCATCGCCGAGAAGTTCGACGCCAACGTCTACACCAACGCGATCCCGAAGAACGTCAAGGACATCGGCGACGCGGCGGTCAAGAAGATCGGGGCGAAGATCGCCTTCATCAAGGACGTCGCGCGGGTCGAGGACGGCGGCGCCCCCGAGACGCAGAACGTCTCCATCGACGGCAAGAACGGCGTCGTGCTCAACGTGCTGCGCGTCCCCGGCGGCAACACGCTCCAGATCGTCGAGGCCGTCAACGACGTCGTGAAGGAGATCCGGCCCAAGCTCCTCCCCGGCATGAAGATCCAGGTGATCTTCGATCAGTCGACCTTCGTGCGCACGAGCTACCACGGCCTCAAGCAGGAGGTCGGGCAGGCGCTGGTGCTCATCTCGGTCGTCATTCTGCTCTTCCTCCAGAGCGTGCGCGGCACGATGATCGTGTCGGTCGCGATCCCGCTCTCGTTCGCCATCACGCTCATCGTGCTCTACGCGTCGGGCGAGACGCTGAACGCCTTCACGCTCGGCGGCCTGACGCTCGCCATGGGGCGCCTCGTCGACGACGCGGTCGTCGTGCTCGAGTCGATCCACCGCCACCAGCGCATGGGCATGCCGGTCCAGAAGGCGGCGCTCGAGGGCGCGAACGCGGTGGCGCTGCCG
>JAJXTK010000792.1 GCA_021783935.1 Myxococcales bacterium
TCGCGAAGCCCTTGTAGAGCGCGCTGGCGTTGCCGAGGTTGCCGCTCGGGATGATCACCCAGTCGGGCACCTGCCAGTCGAACTGCTGCACGATCTCGATCGCGACGGTCTTCTGCCCCTCGAGTCGCAGCGCGTTCATGCTGTTGGCGAGGTAGACGATCCCCTCGGCCGCGAGGCGCTGCACGATGGTCATGCAGCCGTCGAAGTCGGTGTCGAGCGCGAGCACGAGCGCGTCGTTGGCGAGGGGCTGCACGAGCTGCGCGGTCGAGACCTTGCCGCGCGGCAAGAGCACCACGACCGGGATGCCGGCGGTCGCGCCGTACGAGGCCAGCGAGGCGCTCGTGTCGCCGGTGGAGGCGCAGGCGATCGCGCGCACCTTCAGGCCGTGATCGCGCATGGCCCAGCGCACGACCGACACGAGCACGGTCATCCCGAGGTCCTTGAAGCTCCCGGTGTGTGAATTGCCGCAGAGCTTGACCCACAGCTCCGAGAGGCCGAGCTCCTTGCCGAGTCGCTCCGCCCAGAAGAGGTTCGTCCCCCCTTCGTCGAGCGAGACGATCGCGTCGTCGGGCACATCGGGGGCGACCCACTCCTTCTTGCCCCACACGCCCGAGCCGTAGGGCCACTGGGTGCGCTTGTAGCGCGCGTCGAAGACCTGCTTCCACGCGGCCGCGGGGATCCTCTTCAGCGCGTCGACCTCGTGCACGACGTCGAGCAGCCCGTCGCACTTTGGGCAGCGGTAGATCGGCGCGGTGATCGGGTGCGAGCCCGAGCACCCGTCGATGCAGCGGAAGGAGGCGTTCGCCATGCTCGACGCTTAGCAAAGCGTCGACGGCGTCGCTCGGCTGTCGTCGATGCAGCAGGGCAGATTCACGCGCTCGGCCAGGAAGCTCGAACGCCGCTTGCCCACCGCTTCATCGACGCCCACGCGGCGGTCGCCTCACTCGCCCTCGTCTTCTTCTTCCTCTTCCCAGCGCCGCATGGCGGCGAGGGCGACGCGTGGCCCGCACCTCGGGCACAACGGCGGCTCCTCGAAACGGATCTCTCCACCGCGCGTCCATACGTACAGTCCGCTGCCCCCGTCGTCTCCGACGACGACCTGCTCGCAGATGTCGCACCGGCGCTCCGTCGCTGCCTGGAAGAGCGCGCGGTGCGTCGCGACGCTGTCACGCGTGGCTCGCTCGAGTCTCGCGCGACGGAGCCTGGAGACGCCGTGATCCGACGACTGCATGGCCCAGGTGTAGCACGACGCTTGGCGCGGGCGACTCTCTCCCGCAGCGAACGACGACGAAGCATGAAGCGCCTTGAAGAACAGCCAGGAAGCGCCCCGACGAAGAAATTTCCGACGCCGCCCCTCGACCTCGCGCGCGTCGCCTTGACCTTCGCTCGGAACGCGCGATCGTAGACAAAGGGCGGGCGACGCATGGAGGACGCAGCTTCGGCGAAGGTGCTGGTCATCGAGGATGATCGCGCCGTTCAGAACCTCGCGGGCTCGCTCCTGAGCTCGCGCGGGTACGAGGTGCGCTGCGCCTCGAACGGCGCGGTCGGCCTGGAGCAGGCGATCACCTTCCGGCCGGAGGTGATCCTCTTCGACTTCTGGATGCCCGTGGCCGACGGGCGCGCGCTGGTCCAAGGGCTGCGCGAGGTCGTCAAGACGCGCGTCGGCCTCGCATGCATGTCGGCGACCCCGGAGGTCGAGGACTGGTGCGCGCGCATCGGCGTGAGCGCGTTCGTCCGCAAGCCGTTCACCGCGACCGAGCTCTGCAAGGCGGTCGACCGAGCCCTCGAGGACGTGCGCGCGTCGGTGCCGAGCCTGCGCGTGGTCGCCGAGGTCGCCCCGACGAGCCGTCCACGGGCCGATCGCACCGTGTTGCTCGTCGGCCGCGGTGCGCGGCCGCCGGAGGTCCGCGCGAGCCTTCGCGCGCAGACCTCGCCGATGCAGGTCGCCGGGGTCGACTCCGCGAGCGATGCGCTGCGCGTGCTCGCCTCGATCGCCATCGACGCCGTGGCGGTGTGCGGCGACTCGCCGGACGAAGATCCGGACGTGGAGGAGCTGGTGGCCGAGGGGATCGCGCGCAAGCTCCCCGTGCTCGTCGCCGACGGCGTGCGCGCGGCGGGCGACGACTCGGGCGCCCTCGACGCGCCCCGCTCGATCGCCGAGCGGCTGCGCGCGCTCGCAGTGCGCTGAGGCGCTGGCAGGCCGTTGAGTTTCTCCGGAGCTGCCCGATCCTCTCCCGCGTCAACCCGAAACTCGCCGCGCGATCGACACGGCCTGCTGTCTGTCACAGTTTCCGCAGGCCGTTTCTCAACGGCCTGCTAGGGCTCAGCGCGCGTCGGGCGCGCCGTCGTGCACGACGAAGCCCGGGACCTTCTCCTTCGCCTCGAACGTCGCGCGGTAGCGGTTGGCCTCGTACTGCGACGAGAAGGGGCCGATCTTCACGCGAAACCACGTGCCGCGCTTCGGGACCTCGGCGCGCTGCACGTGCGCCTTGTGGCCGCGCGCGCGCAGCTGGCTCGCGAAGCCCTCGGCCTCTTCGCGGGTGTGGTAGCTCGAGACCTGCAGCTGCCAGCCGCCGTCTGCGCCCGAGGGGGCGAGGGCGGCGCCCGTCGAGACCGGATCGATCGCGTCGTCGGCGAGCAGCGAGAGGCGGTCGGTGCCGCGCGGCTTGGCGCCGGCGCTGGAGGGCGCCTG
>JAJXTK010000123.1 GCA_021783935.1 Myxococcales bacterium
CGGCAGGCACTCGGAGTCGCCCGCGTACGCCGTCGCCGCGCACGCGAGCCCGGCGCCGCAGTCCTCGCCCGCGTCGCCGCCGCACGGGAAGGCGCAGACCTCGGCGCCGCTCGTGAGCGTGACGCACTCGGCCTGATCGCCCGCGCCGTCGCAGCGCCGGGTCAATCCGGTGCCCGCCTCGCAGGCCGCGCCGAGCGTGCCCTGCTCGCTCGCCGACTCGCAGCCGTGACCGATGCAGCGCGTGCCGCTCGGGCACGCGGGGCCGCCGCGATCGCACGCGACGACCGCCTCGGTCCCGTCGGCGGGGTAGAGCGTGCAGACCGCGGCGACGTCGTCGGGCTCGAGCGAGCGCGCCGCGATGCCGGGGGGCAGCCCCGCGTTCATGGTGGCGCGCGCGACGCTCGAGTGGCCGATGCCGAGCACGTGCCCGAATTCGTGGGTGAGCACGCTGCGCAGGTCCCACGCGCCGGGGCTCGCGCCGATCGAGAACGTGTACTCGACGGCGTTGACGTGCACGTCGGCCTCGACGATCCCGCCGCTTCCCAGGTAGATGACCGTGTGCGCGAGCGCGCCGGGCTCGAGGGACGTCGGCCAGGCGGTCGTGTGGACGATGACGTCGTTGCGCCCGTCGTTGGCCCCGTCGCCGACGACGCTCTCGGCGCCGACGATGCGCAGGCGCGCCCCCGAGCACGCGGGGAGCATCCACGCGCGCGACGCGAGGTCCATGGCGATGAGCGCGTCAGCCTGCGTGAGCCCGGGGGGCGGCGCGCTGCCGAGCCCGATCGGCACCGGCATCGCGCTCTTGGCCCAAAGCTCCGGCGGATCGACGTACGGCGCCCACGCGGTGCCGGGCGTGAGCGACGCGCCGAGCACGATCACGATGGGCGGGGGGAAGAGCACGATCGAAGCCTACGCCGCCAAAGCCGAGCCGACCGCGTGCGAGCTCGGCCGCGAGATCATCCCACGGATCGTCGAGCGACGCCGATGGCGAGCGCTCGGGGCGGCGCGCGCCTCACCGCCCCGAGGTCTTCTCGAGCCCCTCGACGGTCTTGAGCACGACGCGCCCCGCGTCGACCTCCACCGCCTCGATGAACGCCTCCACGATCGGCACCTCGAGGAAGCCCCCCTCGACGCCGACGACCAGCACGTCGACGCTCGGGTAGCTCGCGAGCTCCTTCACGACGCCGACGCGCGCGCCCTCGCGATCGACGACCTCGGCCCCCTCGACGTCGCAGGCGTAGAACTCGCCGGGTTCGGCCGGCGGGAAGTCGCCGCGGCGCGCGCAGAGCAGCGCCCCGCGCGCCGCCTCGGCATCCTCGCGCGACTCGACGCCGTGCAGCCGCAGCAAGATCGCGTCGTTCGTTCGGCGGGCGCCGTCGATCGACACCTCGTGCTCCTCGCCCGCGCGCTCCCCCCCGACGAAGCGGACGAGCACCTCCTCGAGCTCCATCAGCAGCTCGCTGTCGCGGTTGAAGGGGTGCGCGCGCAGCTCGCCGCGGACGCCGTGCGGGCGGCCGATCGCGGCGAGGGGGATCCACTCTTGGTCGTTCGGTCGCGGCATCGTGCGAGCTCGTGGACGTGGGCCGCGAGGGCCCCTCGGGCGGCGGAGTCACCACGCAAATGCAACGAAGCCGCGGCGCACGTGGATCGCCGAGGCCCCAAAGCCAGCGACCCACGCGCCAGCGCGGCGACGGCCCGTGCTCGCGCGCGGGCCTCGGGTGCGGCTCAGTCGAGGATGTCGAGGTGCACGCGGCGGCCGCTCTTCTGCGACGCCGCGCTCAAGAGCACGCGCATCGCCTCGGCCGTGCGCCCCGACTTGCCGATGACCTTGCCGATGTCCTCGCGGGCCACGCGCAGCTCGACGACCGTGCTGCCGTTCCCCTCGAACTCCGCGCACTCGACGGCGGTGGGCTCGTCGACGAGCGCGCGCGCCATCGCGGCCACCAAATCGGAGAAGCGCCCCTGCGGCATGATCAGGCGGGCTTGGCCGCGGCGGCGGCGGCGGCGGCGGCAGCCTTCTTGAGCACGACCGCGACCGTGTCGGTCACCTGCGCGCCCTTGCTCTGCCAGTAGGTCAAGCGGTCGGCCTTCACCTGGATGATCTCGGGCTTGGCGACCGGATCGAAGGTGCCGATCGTCTCGAGGAAGCGCCCACCGCGCGGCGACCGGTGATCGGTCACGACGATGCGATAGAACGGGGCTTTCTTGGCGCCGGCGCGCGCGAGGCGAATGCGAACCATCGGATGAGACCTCGAGTCAGGTATCTCTCGCGGACGAGTCCACGAGACGACGCGGTGGAGAAGCACGAGAGGGGGCGGCGCGCGCTCCGACTCGCTTGGCTCGCGGGGCGAGCGCGATTCTGAAAACGGGCGGCGGATCGTACCGGAACGCCTGCTCCGGTCAAGGGGTAGCCGGGCGAGAGGCGTCGTCGACAGCGTTGGCGCGGCTCGCGCGCTCCGGATGGGCTTGCCGCGGCGGCCCTGGGCGATCGCGAGGGGGCGGCGCGGACCGCCCGCTTGTGGTCTCGCATCCTACGTTTCGAACGCCGCGGTGCGACACGAGGTGGCGGGCCATGATACGTAGGGCGGTCGTCGCTGGCCGAAGGGGTGGGGGGGAGGAGCTGCCGTCGTGACCATCCTCCGTTCCGAGATCGTGGAGCAGACGATCGACCGGCGCTCCGGCACCTCGGGCCGCTTCGTCAAGGAGGTCGTGCTCGCGCGCGGCGACGTGCCGCTCTCGATGGTGCGCAAGCGCTCGGCCGACGGCAACGACAGCCGCGCGACGGTGCTGCTCGTACACGGCTTCGGGCAGAACCGCTACACGTGGCACCTGCCGTCGCGCTCGTTCGTCAACTACCTCGCCAAGGCGGGCTTCGACGTCTTCAACCTCGATCTGCGCGGCCAAGGGCGCAGCCGCCTCTTCGGCGCGCAGCGGCCGGCCAAGGTCCACGAGTACATCGAGGAGGACATCCCGCGCGCGCTCGAAGAGGTGCGCCGCACCACCGGCCGCGACGACGTCTTCATGGTCGGCCACTCGCTCGGCGGACTCATCACCTACTGCGCCGCGCCGCTCGCGACGGAGATGGTGCGCGGCATGGTGAGCATCGGCAGCCCCTACCTCTTCACCAAGGGCTCCGGCACCCTCGCGTTCATCGGCGGGTTCATCGCGCTGCTCGACAAGCTCGGCATCGACATCCGCAACCCGCCGCTGCCGGTCCGCCTGATCGGCCAGGGGCTCAACGCGGCGCGCTTCTACATGGAGAGCCCCCTCTACCCGATCAACCTGCGCGGCTGGCACGCCGGCGCGATCGAGAAGGACGTGCTCGCCGAGCACCTGCGCCTCGCGTTCGACCTCGCGAGCCTGCAGGTGATGGTCACGATGTTCCGCTGGAAGGGGCAGGCGTTCGGCGGCGGGCCGGCGACCGACCTCGACGGCCTCTCCTACGCCGAGCGCTTCGAGCGCTGCACGCTCCCGCTGCTCGTCATCGCGGGCACCAGCGACGATCTCGCGCCGCCGGCGAGCGTCGAGCCCGCGTTCATCCGATCGCGCAGCCCCGACAAGAGCTACCGCGAGCTGCCCCTCGGGCACATCGATCTCGTGGTCGGTACCCAGGCGCCGACCATGACCTGGCGGATCGTCGAGCGCTGGCTCTCGCAGCGCGCCGAGCGCCTGTCGATGCGCGCGCGGGCCGTCGGCGGCGAAGACGACGTGCCCTGAGCCTCAAGCTCCGCGGCGCCCGAGTCGGCGATCGATCGCCGCCGACAGCCAGCTCGCCAGCACGATGCCGAGCGCGTCGGCGAGCAGATCGCCGAGCTCGGAGGAGCGGTGCGGCGAGAAGCGCTGCGCCCACTCGTCGATCGCGGTCGGCACCCACAGCAGCACCGGCGCGAAGCGCGGCCAGGCGAGCGCGCGCCCCAGCGGGCGATAGCCGAAGGCCCCGTCGGCGAAGAAGGCCACGCTCCCGAACATGAAGAAGTGCCCGACCTTGTCGACCCCGCCGACGTTCGGCAGCCAAGGCGGGAGCTTGCCGAGGTAGGCGACGATCGAGACGCCGACGAGGGCCGCGAGGGAGGCGACGGCGAGCACGTGGCAGGCGCCTCGCCAGCGTCGCTGCGCCTCGTTCGGATCGGTCGGCCAGCTCATCGGAGCTGGGCACCGTAGCAGCGCTGGGCGGCGAGGTGCGGCGCTCGCCGTCGCGCCGACGTCACGGGCGGCGCTCGACCCCATGGGCTAGCAGGCCGTTGAGCTTCTCCGGAGCTACCCGATCCTCTCCCGCGTCAACCCGAGACTCGCCGCGCGTTCGACACGGCCTGCGGTCTGTCACAGTTCCCGCAGGCCGTTGACCTTCGGCCTGCGCAAGCGGTGATCGTCCGCAGGCTGTGGTCGATCGCGCCGGAAATCGTGGCACGACCCGGGAGCGGCTCGGCCGGTCTCGGAGAAACTCCACAGCCTGCTAAGCTCGCGGATCGCCTCGTTCGAAGCCTTCATGTCGTCGCCCGTCCAGCTCCGCCGCAGCCCGCGCGATCCGCGCGCCTTCCTCCCGACCTGCCGGGAGGACCTCGTCGCCCGCGGCTGGTCCGAGCTCGACGTTCTGCTCGTGACGGGCGACGCCTACGTCGATCACCCCTCGTTCGGCGCCGCGATCATCGGGCGCGCGCTCGAGGCGCGAGGGCTGCGCGTGGGGGTCGTCGCGCAGCCGCGCTGGTCGAGCACCGAGGACCTGCTCGCCATGGGCGCGCCGCGGCTGTTCGTCGGCGTCACGGCCGGCAACATGGACTCGATGCTCAACCGGCTGACGGCGCAGAAGAAGCTGCGCTCGGAGGACCAGTACTCGCCCAACGGCGAGGTCGGCAAGCGACCGAACCGCGCGAGCATCGTCTACTCGAACCTCTGCCGGCAGGCCTTCGGCGCGAAGGTCCCCATCGTGCTAGGCGGCATCGAGGCCTCGCTCCGGCGCATCGCTCATTACGACTACTGGGAGGACGGGATCCGTCGCGCGATCCTCCTCGACGCCAAGGCCGACCTCTTGATCTTCGGCATGGGCGAGCGCCCCGTGGTCGAGGTCGCCGAGCGCATGAGGGGCGGCGCGTCGATTCGTGACGTCGGCGACGTGCGCGGCACGGCGTCGGTGCTGCGCCGCGCCGAGTGGGAGCCGCTCGCGCGCCATCCGTCGCGCTTCGTCGGCGACGGCCGGGTCGTGGTGCTGCCCGCGTGGGAAGAGGTGAAGGACGCGCTCGTCGATCCCGCGGCGAAGCGGAAGTTCGCCGAGATGTCCCGCGCCTTCCAGCTCGAGACGAACCCCGGCAACGGCCGGCCGCTCCTGCAGGTGCACGGCGCCGAGGCGGTGTACTTCAGCCCTCCGGCCGAGCCGCTCGACGAGGCGGAGATGGACGCGCTCTACGACGCGCCCTACGCGCGGCTGCCGCACCCGCGCTACGGCGGCGCGCGCGTCCCGGCCCACGAGACGATCAAGCACTCGATCGTGACCATGCGCGGCTGCTTCGGCGGATGCTCGTTCTGCAGCATCACCGAGCACGAGGGGCGGCAGATCCAGTCGCGCTCGGCCGACTCGGTGCTGCGCGAGGTGCGCACGATGCAGCGCGCCGCCGACGCGCTCGGCTTCTCGGGGGTGCTCTCGGACCTCGGCGGCCCCACGGCCAACATGTACAAGATGACGTGCAAGAGCGAGGCGATCGAGCGCGCCTGCCGCAAGCTCTCGTGCGTGCACCCGGGCATCTGCGACAACCTCGTCACCGACCACGGGCCGCTGCTCGACCTGCTCGAGCGCGTGCGCGAGGAGCCGGGCGTGCGCCGCGCGCTGCTCGCCTCGGGCGTGCGCTACGACCTCGCCGAGCACGGCGAGCGGGGGCACGCGTTCATCGACGCGCTCGCGCGCCACCACACCGGCGGGCAGCTCTCGGTCGCGCCCGAGCACAACGAGGCGCGCGTGCTCGCGAAGATGAAGAAGCCCGGCGTCGGCGACTACGAGGCGTTCGCCGAGCGCTTCGCGTGCGCGAGCCGGCAGGCGGGCAAGGAGCAGTACCTCGTCCCGTACTTCATCTCGGGCCACCCGGGCTCGACGCTCGAGGACATGATCAGCCTCGCCCTGTGGCTGAAGGCGCGCGGCATGCGGCCGCGCCAGGTGCAGGACTTCATCCCGACGCCCATGTCGATGGCGACCTGCATGTTCGTCACCGGCCTCGATCCGCTGACGATGACCGAGGTGCCCGTGACCCGCGATCTGCGCGAGAAGAAGCTCCACAAGGCGCTGCTCCTCTACTGGGATCCCCAAAGCCACGACCTCGCGCGCGAGGCGCTGCGGCGGGCGCGTCGAACCGATCTCATCGGCGGCCACGCCGGCGCGCTGGTGCCAAGCGAGCCGAAGCGCGGCGCCGCCGAGGCCGCGGCCCGCCGAGGCACCGGCAACAAGACCGCGCGCCCGAAGGGGAAGACCCGTGTCAGAGCCTAGCGTGCCGAGCAACCCGATCCGCGAGGCCACCCCGACGCCCGGCGTGGCGAGCCCCATGTCGCAGGCGCCGGTGGTCATCGTCGATCGCGCCAACGGCCTCGAGTCGCCGCGGCCGCCGGCCACGCTCGCGAACCCCGCGTCGGCCCCTGCGCCGCCGGCGTCGATGCCCACGACCTCCGCCGCCGTCGCGACGAGCCCAGCCACGCCGCAGGCCGCGGCGACCACGCCTTCGCTCGACGAGCCGCGCCTGTTCATCAACCGCGAGCTGTCGTGGCTCTCGTTCAACGAGCGCGTCTGCGAGGAGGCGAAGAACCCCGCCGTGCCGCTGGTCGAGCGGCTCAAGTTCATCGCGATCGTCTCGAGCAACCTCGACGAGTTCTTCATGGTGCGCGTCGCGGGCCTGAAGCAGCAGCTGTCGGGGGAGGTCGAGGACATCCCCGCCGACGGCCTCAGCGTCCCCGAGGCGCTCGCGGCGATCTCGGCGCGCGTGCACGAGCTCATCGCCAAGCTCGACCAGGTGCTGCTCGCCGAGGTGCTCCCCGAGCTGCGCAAGATCGGCGTGCGCATCCTCGGCGTCGGCGAGCTCAGCGACGACGACAAGCGCGAGCTCGAGGGCAAGTTCCAGAACGACGTCTTCCCCATCCTGACGCCGCTCGCGATCGATCCGGGGCACCCCTTCCCGCACCTGCGCAACAACAGCCTGAACCTCGTCGTCCAGTTCCAGCGCGATCCGCGCGACGAGATGGCCACGGGGCTCGGCGTCGTGCAGGTGCCCGGCGGCATCCCGCGCCTGGTCCCGGTCAGGGCGCCGCCCGGGCAGCGGGCGTACGTGCTGCTCGAGGATCTCATCGCGATGCACGTCGCGACGCTCTTTCCGACCCAACGGGTCGAGCGGTGCTCGCCCTTCCGCGTCACGCGCAATTGGGACCTCGCGGTCGACGAGGAGGAGGCCGAGGATCTCCTGCAGACGATCCAGCAGGAGCTCCGCCGGCGCGATCGCGGCAACGCCGTGCGCATGAACATCGAGCAGTCGACGCCCGCGCGCGTGGTCGAGTACCTCGCGCGCGCGCTGAAGCTCGATCCGAGGTTCGACGTCTACCAAGTGCAGGGGCCGCTGCACATCTCGGATCTCGGGGTGCTGGTCCCGAGCTCCGATCTGCGCGAGCACCGCGACGAGCCGTTCCAGCCGGTCGTCATGCCGGTGCTCAAGGAGCTCGTCGACAACGACGAGTTCTTCGGCGCGCTCAAGGAGCGCGACGTGCTGCTGCACCAGCCCTACGACTCGTTCGAGTCGGTCGTCGAGTTCGTGCAGCGCGCGGCCGAGGATCCGCAGGTGCTCGCGATCAAGCAGACGCTCTATCGCACCAGCGGCGACTCGCCGATCGTGCGCGCGCTGGCCCGCGCGGCCGAGTCGGGCAAGCAGGTCACCGCGATCGTCGAGCTCAAGGCGCGCTTCGACGAGGAGTCGAACATCCAGTGGGCGCGCGCGCTCGAGGCGGCCGGCGTGCACGTCGTCTACGGCGTCATCGGCCTCAAGACGCACGCCAAGGCGTGCCTCGTCGTGCGCCGCGAGGGGGGCCGCTTCGTGCGCTACGTCCACCTCTCGACGGGCAACTACAACCCGTCGACCGCGAAGCTCTACACCGACCTGTCGTTGCTCACCGCGCGCCCCGAGTTCGGCGAGGACGTCGGCTCGCTGTTCAACCTGCTCACCGGCTACAGCGCGCCCAAGCGCTGGAACAGCGTCGTGTGCGCGCCGCTCGGGCTCCACGAGGCGATCTTGGGCCTCATCGAGCGCGAGGCGCGCAACGCGCGCGAGGGCAAGCCAGCGTGGATCTTCGCGAAGATGAACGCGATCGTCGACGGCGACGTGATCAAGGCGCTCTACCGCGCGTCGCAGGCGGGGGTGAAGATCGATCTGCTCGTGCGCGGCATCTGCTGCCTGCGCCCCGGCGTGAAGGGGGTCTCCGAGAACATCCGCGTGCGCGCCCTCATCGATCGCTTCCTCGAGCACTCGCGCGTGCTCGAGGTCTGCAACGACGGCAAGCGCGAGATGTACGTCTCGTCGGCCGACTGGATGCCGCGCAACTTCCACCGGCGCATCGAGCTGATGTTCCCGATCGAAGACGCGGCGATGCGCGAGCGCATCCACGACGAGGTGTTGATGCTCGGCCTCGCCGACAACGTCAAGAGCTGGAACCTGCGCCCCGACGGCACCTACGAGCGCGTCGTTCGTGCGGAGAAGGAGCCGGTGCTCCGCGCGCAGCAGCGCTGCATCGACCTCGCCCGCGAGCGCGCGAGGACCTCCGAGAAGCAGGTCACGCGCGTCGGCAGGCTCTTCTTCGCGAGCACGGTGGTGCCCGAGCCGCCCGCGAAGGTCCCGCTCGCAAAGACGCCGAAAAAGAAGAGCAGGAAGCGCGACGATTGAGTGCGCTCGCAGCGCGCGGCGCCGCGCGTGAGCGTCAACGGCCGTTCGCTCGGCCCGTGCTCGGCGGGTCACGGTGGGCTTGTCGATCGGCGTCGAAACGACGCGCTTCGGGCCGCGGCCTGGCCCGTGCTTTCGCGGTAGGATGCCCGCATGAGCGACTCCGATCGCCGTGAGCTGGAAGCGCTGCGTCGAGCCATCGACGACGTCGATGACGCCATCCTCAAGTCCCTCTCCGAGCGCGCCTCTCTCTCCCGCAAGATCCGCGAGGTGAAGACGCGCGAGGGCACGCCGCAGTTCTCGCCGAAGCGCGAGCGCGAGATCCTCGATCGCGTCGAGGCGAAGGGGGCCGGCGACTTCCCGAAGAAGGCGCTGCTGGCGGTCTTCCGGGAGATCTTCAGCGGCTCGATCGCGCTCGAGGCCCCCCTGCGCGTCGCGTACGAGGGCCCGCCGGGCTCGCTCGCGCACGAGGCCGCGCGAAAGCGCTTCGGCGCCTCGGCCGAGTACCTGCCGTGCGAGGGGCCGCGCGCGACGTTGGAGCTCGTGCACCGCGATCACGCCGACGTCAGCGTGGTGGTGCTCGAGTCGTCGGTCGAGGGGTTGCTGCAGCCGGCGCTCGACGCGCTCGCCGAGAGCGAGCTCAAGGTCATCGGCGAGCTCGAGGTCGACTCACGCGTGCACCTGCTCAATCGCACCGGCAACCTCGGCGACATCGACAAGGTCTACGCGGCGCCCCACGAGCGTCAGGCGGCCTCGCGCTTCCTCGACGCGAACCTACCGCGCGCCACCGTCCTCGACACGCGCACGCCCGCGATGGCGGCGCAGCTCGCGGCCGAAGACCACGGGGCCGCGGCCCTCGGCGGCGCGATCCTGGGTGAGCTGTGCGGGCTCCAGGTCGCGCGCGGCAACGTCGCCGAGTCGCCGGGCGAGCACGTGCGCTGCGCGGTGCTCGGCGGCCGCCCCGCGCTGCGCAGCGGGCACGACTCCACCTCGTTCCTCGTGACCCTCGACGACGCGCCCGGGGCGCTGCTCACGATCCTCAAGCCGCTCGCCGATCGCGGGCTCAACCTGCGTCGCATCCAGTCGCGCCCGCGCCCGCTCGGCGAGGAGGGGGCGCGCCACTTCCGCTTTTTCATGGAGGTCGCCGGCCACGTCACCGATCGTCCGCTCATCGCCGCCTTCGACGACATGCGCCGCGGCGTGCGCGAGCTGAAGATTCTCGGCTCCTATCCGTCCAAGTCCTGATAGGCACACGCCTTCCGCTCCTGGAGAACCGCTTCGATGAGCTTCCCCACGGCGCTTCGGCGCCTCCTCCCGCTGACCAAGGCCGCCCTGCTCGCTGGCGCGATCGCCGCCGCGCCCGCGTGCGGCGGCAAGACGCCGACGGTCATCGCGCCGCCCCCCCCGCCGCCGGCCGTGAACGTCGACGCCGACGCGATCGCGCTCATGCCGTTCGGCGCGGTCGCGGTCGCCTCGCTCGACGCGCACACGATCGCGAACTCGACCCTCGGCGGTGATCTGCTGGCGCTCGGCGAGCGGCTCGTGCCCTTCGCGGCCCAGGTCGATTTCCAGGTGAAGCGAGACTTCGATCACGCCTACTGCGGCATGTACTCGTTCAGCGGCGCCGACGTCGGCTGCGTGCTGACGGGCACCTTCCACCCCGACAAGCTCGAGGCCGCCGCGGGCAAGGGGATCCAGTCGCCGTTCGGCGTGGTGGTCATGTCGACGTACGCCGGCCGCAAGCTCTACACGGTGGCGAACGTCGGCTTCACGATGCTCAGCGAGCGCACCGCGCTCTCGGGGAGCGAGGCCGCCATCCGACGCATGCTCGATCGCATCCAGGCGGGCACCGTCAAGCGCGAGCTCGCCCCGTGGATGAACGACTGGATCGCCGACAAGAGCTACCCGGTCTTGATCGCGAGCGACGTCACGCGGCAGTCGTTCGGCAAGACGGTGACGACGTACCTGCCCTGGGTCGACGGCGTGCAGTACTTCCGCGCGCGCGGGCGCTTCAACCCCGACGGCGGCTTCGGCGTGTCCGGCTCGCTCACCTACCCCGACGCGCCGAAGGCGCAGGCGGCCACGAGCGGCCTCGCGGGGGTGGCCAAGAGCTTCTGGTTCATGAGCTACCTCAAGCTGCTCGGCCTCGACCCGCTCGTGCGCTCGCTCGACGTCAAGCAGGCCGACAAGGACGTGCTGTTCACGAGCGTGCTGAGCGAGCGCGACGCGCGCAACCTGCTGCACCTGTTGACGAGCTGGGTCGGGCAGGGGCTCCCGCAGCCGCCGCCGGACAATGGCGGCGGCACGACGATGTAGCGGCGTGGGGGCGTGAGCGCGGACCGCTCGCTCGCTCTTCGTGTCCATCGAAATCAGCGCGACCATCGTTCGCACCCCATGACCGACTTCCTCGTCCACCCCGCGTCCGGGCCGCTCCGGGGCGTCGTGCGCGTCCCGAGCGACAAGAGCATCGGTCACCGCGCGGTGATCCTCGGGGCGCTCGCCGAAGGGGAGAGCACCATCCGGCGCTTCTCCTTCGGTGGGGACAACGTCTCGACGCTCGCCTGCTTCGAGGCGATGGGCGTTCGTCACGAGGTGCTCGAGCCCGCGCAGGGCGGGCGTGGCGGGACGATCCGCGTCCACGGCGTGGGTCTCTTCGGCCTCGAGGTGCCGCGCGACGGCAAGCCCCTCGATTGCGGCAACAGCGGCACGACGATGCGCCTGCTCTCGGGGCTGCTGTCGGCGCAGACGTTCGGCTCGGTGCTCGTCGGCGACGCCTCGCTCTCGCGCCGGCCGATGCGCCGCGTGCTCGGGCCGCTGCGCGATCGCGGCGCGCACTGCCGCGGGCAACAGCACCCGACCAAGGACGACGAGACCGCGCCGATCCGCATCGCGCCGCTGATCGAAGGAGAATTCCTGGGTGATTCGACGCTCCGCCTGCGCGTGCCGAGCGCGCAGGTGAAGTCGGCGATGCTGCTCTCGGGGCTCTACGCCCACGGCACGACCGTCGTCGAGGAGCCCACGCTCTCGCGCGATCACACCGAGCGAATGCTCGAAGAGGCGGGGGTGCCGCTCAGGCGCGTCGGCTCGATCGTGATGCTCGATCCGGCCGGCTGGTCGGGGCGCATCGAGCCGTTCGAGCTCGAGGTGCCGGGCGACCTTTCGGCCGCGGCGTTCCTCGTCGTCGCCGGCAACATCGTGC
>JAJXTK010000793.1 GCA_021783935.1 Myxococcales bacterium
CTCCATGGAAGTAACCGCTGCACCACGGGGCGTCCTGGCGCGGCGCCTCGGGCAGGCGCATCGTCGCGAGCGTGAACGGCAGCGCGTCAGTTCGTCGAAGGCTGCTCTTTCGAGGGCGGCGGGAGCGGCGGGGGCACTGTGATGGATCCCAGCTCGCGCTCGATCTCGCGCGGGTCGAGCCGGGCGCGGGTGGCGCGCCAGTACTTCGGGGCGAGCTCGAGGTAGCGGTCTCGCGGCCAGTAGGGCAGGACCTTGATGACGTCGCAGAAGTACGGCTCGGGGTCGAGGTCGTGGAGCTTGCACGACGCGACGAGGGACAGGACGTTGCCTGCGGCGCTGGCGTGGTCGTCGGAGCCGTAGAACAACCACGCGTTGCGCCCGACGGCGATGGGCCTCAAGGCTCGCTCGGCGGAGTTGTTGTCCATGCGCAAGCGGCCGTCGTCGAGGAAGCGCCGGAGCGCGGCCTCGTGGCGCAAGCAGTAGCCGACGGCGGTGGCGACGAGCCCGCGCCCTTCGAGCTTGGCCTTCTGCTCTGCAGCCCAGGTGAAGAAGGCATCGACGACGGGACGCACCTCGGCATCGCGCCGGAGCTTGCGCGCTGCGGGAGCGAGATTGGCCAAGGCGCGGTCGGCGTCGAAGATGGCGTCGATGCGACGGACGCCCTCAACTCCGAGCGGGTGCTTGCAGACGGCGGCCTCCCAGTACTTTCTCCGCGCGTGGCTGAAGCAGCCGACCTCGATGGGGGGTGGCCCGCACTGGCCTGGCCTTTCGGCGGCGCCCTCGGGAGGCAGCCCCTTGAAGAGGGCGTCGTAGATCACGTGGGCGTCAGCCTGCACGTAGCCGTGGAAGCCCTTGAACATCTCCCAGACCGTCAGGCTCGTGTGCTTGGGCTGGAAGTCGAGGAACACGTGGTCCTTGTCGGCGAGGCTGACGAAGAAGTGCCCCTTGCGGCACGGCTGGTGCTTGCCCTCGATGCGCGTCGGCTGCACGGCGACACCCGTGGCGTCGGTGGCGATGCAGAAGGCGGTGGCGATGGCCTCCTTGCGGGCGGCCTCGACGATGCACCCGAAGGTCGCCCCGACGTGCTCGGCGTAGCGACACATGGTGCCCCGGTCGATCTTGAACCCCTCGCGCGCCGTCTGCTGCTCGTAGCGATGGAACGGCACGCCCAGCACGTACTTGATCGCCAGCAGGTGCGCGATCATCGAGGGGGCGAGGATGCCACGCGGCATGATCTCCCTGGGCATCGGCGCAACGCGGATGTCGACGCGCGGCTCGTCCCCTGCGGCCCCGGGCCGCCCGCCGGGCACGGCGCCCTCGGTCTTTTGGGTGGGCTTCACGGCGTCCTTGTACACGACTCGGGCGCAGACGATACGGCGCCGCCCTCCGCGCTCGAAGCCGACGCGCGAACTCTCGTCGAACCCGATGCGCTCGAACTTGCCTTCGAGCTCGGGGTCCGAGATCTCGACGCGCACCTCGGGCAGGTCGCAGTCGCTCAACTTGCGGCGCCCGGTGGGCTTCACCGACGACTTCTTGCGCGCCTTCGTGTCCGCCGGGGGAGGAGGAGGTGGCGGAGCGCCGGCGTCAGCGGGCCGCTCGACGTCCTCGAGCACCTTCTCGAGCGCGTTGGCCTCGACGGTGAGTCTGTCGAACGCGAGCTGCGCGTCGGCCACGTCGTCGAGACGCTCGGCCTTGGCGACGTGCAGGCGCCGCTTGAGCAGATGAAGCTCCTCGATGATCTGGTGATAGCGCGCGCGCAGGCTCGTGAGCGCGTCGCGTGTCCGCGCGAGCTCGCCCCGCAGCGACGCATTCTCACTCTCGAGCGCGGTGACGCGCACGTTGGAGATCGTCGAGTCCTCGGCGCCCATCGCGTCCGGCACGGCGCATTTCTGTATGCACGCGCGCGCCCTCTGTCGAGGGGCGCGCGTACGATTCTTCCGGGCGCGCGGACCGTCAGTGCACGCGTCGCGCGCGGCGCTTCGACGACGAGCTCGCAGCCTCTGCTTCGGGCGCGATGCGGATCCCGTCAAGAAGCGCATCGAGCGTGGACTCGTCGATCTCGACGTGCGTGGCGTCGGCGCCTGCCGCCGCCGGCAGAGAGAACGTGCCCTCGTCCAGGCGCTTGTAGAACACACAGACGCCGGTCGCGTCGGCGAAGAGCACCTTCACGATCTGTCGACGGCGGCCGACGAACACGAACAGCGCACCGCCGCGCGGCTCGTAGCCCATCTGCTCACGCACCAGCCCCGAGAGGCGCTCGACCCCGTAGCGCATGTCGACGGGGCCCAGCGCGACGAAGACCTGCACGCCCGACGGGATCATCGCGCCCCCTCGAGCGCACGGACCACCTGCGCCAGCAGTGTCCCGTCGAATCCAGGAGTCACGCGCACGCGAGCGACGCCGACCTCGACGACCAGGCTCCCCTCCGGCGCCGCTGACGACACGCGCGCGACCACTGGCACGATGCGGAGCGGGACCTCGCGACCGAGCTGGCTCGCCCACCACCGCAATGTCGACGCCTCAAAGCCCTTGCCTGCCGCGAACCCGGCCGCGTCCTGCCCGCTCCCCCGCCATGCGCGAACGCGCGCTGCCCACTTCTGCCTCGTCGTCGCCTTCACGCACGCGAGCTTGCAGCCGCCCACCTGCTCGCGGAAGGCCGCGTCATCGTGCAGCGGTTACATGTGGCCGAG
>JAJXTK010000794.1 GCA_021783935.1 Myxococcales bacterium
CCTTCCCAGACGACGCCGCAGAGGCCGCCGAGGGCGCCTACCTCGCGAGGCCGCCGCTCACCTACGAGTCGCTGCGCCCGCTCTCCGACTTCCCCGTCATCGCGGTGAGCGTCGCCTACGAGCTCGAGACCGCAGGCCTCGTGATGGCGCTCGAGGCGGCGGGGGTGCCGCCGCTGCGCGACGATCGCGACGATCGCCACCCGTTCGTGCTCGCCGGCGGGCCGCTCACGTTCTCGAACCCGACGCCGCTCTCGCCCTTCTGCGACGCCGTGGTGCTGGGCGAGTCGGAGGACGTGCTGGTCGAGGTGATGCGCACGCTCGAGGCGACGCCGCGGCGCCACGATCGCCTCGCCGCGCTCGCGAAGCTGCCGCACGTCTGGGTCCCGGCGCTCCACGGCGAGCTGCTCCCCTCGCTCGGCCAGTGCGACGACGCGCGGCTGCCGGCGTGGGGCGGCGTGCGCGCGAGCGAGACCGAGCTCTCGTCGATGTTCCTCGTGGAGAGCTCGCGCGGCTGCTCGCGCGGGTGCGCCTACTGCGTGATGCGCCGCTCGACCAACGGCGGCATGCGCATCGTGCCGAAGGACGTGGTGCTCGGGCTGGTGCCCGACGACGCCAAGCGGGTCGGGCTCGTCGGCGCCTCGGTGAGCGATCACCCGGACGTCGTCGAGATCGTCGAGACGCTCGTCGGCCGCGGCTGCGAGGTCGGCCTCAGCTCGCTGCGCCCCGACAAGCTCAAGATCGAGCTCGTGCAAGCGCTCAAGCGCGCCGGCTACCGCACGCTCACCACCGCGATGGACGGCACGAGCGAGCGGATGCGCAGGCAGCTCGATCGCCGCGCCGAGGTGCGCCACCTGTTGCGCGCCGCCGAGAACGCGCGCGCGGTGAAGATGGATCGGCTCAAGCTGTACCTGATGGTCGGCCTGCCGGGCGAGACCGACGACGACGTCGACGAGTGCGCGCGCTTCACCAGCGACCTCTCGAGGATCGTGCCGGTGGCCCTCGGGATCGCCCCCTTCTGCCCCAAGCGCAACACGCCGCTCGCCGACGCCGAGTTCGCCGGCATCGACGTGGTCGATCGCATGCTCGATCGGCTGCGGCGCGGCCTGCGCGGCCGGGCCGACGTGCGCGCGACGAGCGCGAAGTGGGCCTGGGTCGAGGCGGTGCTCGCCAAGGGGGGCGACGCCGAGGGGCGCGCGGTGCTCGAGGCGGTGCACGGCGGAGGATCGTTCGCGGCCTATCGCAGGGCGTTCGAGAAGCTCCAGCAACGGGCGCCGAAGCGTGGGCTCGCCGTCGTGAGCGGCTGACGCGGCCGAGCTCATTGGCAGGGCCGGGGCCCAGCGCTAGAAAATCGGGCGATGGGCGCCTCCTTCGATCCGCAGCAGTCGGCCGAGTTCGACGCGTACGCGCACCGCTACGACGAGCTGCACAAGGCCTCGATCGCGGCGAGCGGCGAGGACCCCGAGTACTTCGCCGTCTACAAGCAGCGCACGCTCGAGCGCCTGCTCGGTGCCTCGTTCTCGGCGCCCATCCTCGATTTCGGCTGCGGCATCGGCAACCTCACGCGCTTGCTCGTCGGGTCGTTCCCGACCGTGCACGGCTACGATCCGTCGAGCTCGAGCGCGAAGCTCGCCGCCGAGCGCGCGCCGAGGGCGAAGTTCTTCGACGCGATCGACACGCTGCCGCGCGGCGAGTACGGCGCGGTCGTCGTCGCCAACGTGCTGCACCACGTGCCGCCCGCCGAGCGCGCCGCGCTGCTCACGACCCTGCACGAGGTGCTCGCCCCGGGCGGGCGCGTGATCGTCTTCGAGCACAACCCGCTCAACCCGGTCACGCGTCGCGCGGTCGCCGCCTGCCCCTTCGACGAGAACGCGGAGCTGCTCTGGCCGTGGGAGGTCAAGCGCCTCCTGCGCGGGGCGAGGCTCGAGGCGATCGCGCTCGACTACATCGTGTTCTTCCCGCGCGCCCTCGCAGGCATGCGCGGCCTCGAGCCGCACATGGGCTGGCTGCCGCTCGGCGCGCAGGTCTGCGCGTGCGGGACGAAGACGGGATAGATCCGCCGAACGCCCGGTCCCGACCCCCGGTCGAAGCCGGGGTCCCATCGGGGTCTCGTCAGGGCGCGGGCGGCTCGCGCAGCTGCGCCTCGTCCTTGGCGGGCTCCTGCGCCTCGACCTCCCCGTCCTCGTCGAGCTCGTCGTCGTCGGGCTTGCCGAGGTTGGCCTTCTCGCCGACGACGTACAGCGGCCGCGCCTTGGCCTGCTCGTAGATGCGGCCGACGTACTCGCCGAGGATGCCGATCATCACGAGCTGCACCGAGGCGAGCAGCGCGGTGAGCACCACCTGGGCCGTCC
The DNA here is from genome assembly GCA_021783935.1 of Myxococcales bacterium. Lineage (GTDB taxonomy): Bacteria > Myxococcota_A > Polyangia > Polyangiales > JADJMO01 > CAIXWQ01. Next base: position 2,349 of record JAJXTK010000794.1, read on the forward strand.
ATCCGGGCACCGTCGCGTGCAGGACGAAGCGCGCGACGATCGCCCAGATCGCGATGAGCACGCTGAGCGCGCTGATCGTCAACCCGAGGTAGGTCGACAGGCGCAGCGGCAGGATGCTGAAGGAGGTGATGCCGTCGGCCGCGAACTTGAGCATCTTGCGCAGGGGGTACTTGGTCTCGCCCGCGAAGCGGCCGGGGCGATCGTAGAGCACCGCCGTCTGCTTGAAGCCGACCCACGCGACCATGCCGCGCACGAAGCGGTGGGTCTCTCGAAGGGCCCTGAGCGCGATGACCACGCGCCGGCTCATGAGGCGGAAGTCG
>JAJXTK010000795.1 GCA_021783935.1 Myxococcales bacterium
GGCCGTGCTGGTGGACGCGGGGCGCCTGCCGCGCGGCGAGGAGGTGCGCGTGCGGCTCGCGGGCGGCCTGCTCTCGGTCGCGATCGGCGCCGACGGGCGCGCCCTCATGCGCGGCCCCGCGCGGCGGGTCTTCGAGGGGAGCCTCTCGCTCGCCTCGTCGCTGGTCGTCGAGGCGGGGCGATGAACGTCGCGGCCCCGACCAAGCGCAAGGTGCTCGTCGCGACCGAGCGCGCAGAGATCCACCGCACCGTCGCCCGGGCGCTCGCGCTGCTCGGCGAGCGCGACGCCGCGGCGATCCAGATCCTGCACGCGCATACGGCCGCCGAGGCGCTCTCGCTCGCGTCGGCCGAGCACCCGAACCTGGTCTTCCTCGACGCGACGATCGGCCACGACGCGGGCATCGGGCTCGTTCACTTCCTGCCGACCGCGGCGCCCGATCTCGCGGTCGTGGCGCTGGTGCCGGAGGAGACCGAGCGCGGCTTTCGGCTGGTCAAGCAGGCAGCCTCCCTCGGCGCGGCGCACGTGCTGCTCGGCGAGGTCACGGGCGACGACGTCCTGCGCGCCTTCGCGCGCGTGGTGCCTGGCGGCGCGCACCTCGCGAACGTGGTCGCGGCGCCGGCCGCGAGCATCCCGCCGCTCGCCGACGAGGGAGCCGCCCAGTTCGACGACGTGCGGGACTTCGACGCGATGGCCACGCGCATCGCCGGGCTGCTGCGCGCGATGCCGGCGCGCGACGCGCGCACGCCGCTGCTCGGTTCGCTGTCTCGGGCGCTCGAGGTCGCGCTGGCGCGCGAGCGCGAGGCCGGATCGCCGATGAAGGATCCGACGACGTCGGCCTACTCCTTCTCGTACTTCGTCGACATCGCCGGCCGCGAGATCGACCTCGCGCGCCGGCACGGTCGCCGCTTCGCGCTCGCGAGCATCGAGATCGAGGGGGCCGCGACCGGGGGCGTCGACTCGCGCAGCGCCGTCGAGCTCGTGCTCTCGGCGGTGCGCGACACCGACGTGGTCGCGCGCGCCGACGAGCAGGAGCTCTTGCTGCTGCTCCCCGAGACGAGCAGCAAGGGGGCGCGCACGCTTCGAAGGCGCGTGCTCGACCGGCTGCAGAGCCAGCTGCGCTCCTCCTCGCTCTCGCGGCTCCCCTTGCGCGTGGGGGTCGCGAGCTTCCCGTTCGACGGCGAGGATCTGTCGCGCCTGTTGCGCATCGCGCGCCGACGCGCCGAGCGGTGGGCGGCGTACGACGGCGCCGGCGCCCTCTCGACGCTGCTGCCCCGCGCCGTCGAGTGGCTCGGGCGACCGCACGGCGTGCTTGCCGACGCGCCGGCCCCGTTCGTGCCGATCGATCTGCCGCTGCGCGAGGCGTGGGCGCTGCTCGAGACGCTCACGCGCGAGGCGACCCGCGCTGGCGACGCGCTCATCGGCATGCACGCGCCCCACGACGGCAGCGAATCGGCGCTCAGCTTGGCGCAGGGGATCCGGGCCGCCACTTCCGACGCGCTCTCTGTCGCGGGCGCCGCCGCGAACGACGGGCGCGCGGGCGCGGAGCGCGACGTGCTGTCGCTCGTCACCGGCCGCACGACGCTCGCGACGTCTGCGTCGTTCGACGGGCTCGAGGTCATCGCGATGCTCGCCGAGCACGCCTCGTTCGGGCTCGTGGGGCGCGTGATCGAGGGGCGCGTGCTCGCGCTGCAGACGCACGATTTGCCCATCGCGGAGGCCCTCGTGCAGGGGCTCGAGCAGCCGACCATGCGCCGCGGCTCCGTCGGCCACTCGGCGCCGTCCTCCACCACGCCCACCAGCTCGCGCGCCTCGCGCAGCGACGCGAGCGCGCTGCGACGCAAGAGCGCGTCATGAACTCGCTGATCCCCGCCAAGGGCCGACCGAGCACGCACACCTCGCACGCGCGCGACGAGGTGGTCATCCGCTTCTCGAACGTCTGCAAGCGCTTCGGTTCCAAGGTCGTCTACGACGGTCTCGACCTCGAGGTGCGGCGCGGCGAGACGCTCACGATCATGGGCGGCTCGGGCGTCGGCAAGAGCGTCTTGCTCAAGCTCCTCATAGGCCTCTTGCGAGCCGACTCGGGCTCGATCGTCTTCGACGGGCGGGAGCTCACCAAGCTCCAGGACCGCAAGTACGACGAGATCCGTCGCCGCATCGGCATGCTGTTCCAGAGCGCCGCGCTGTTCGACTCGCTCACGGTCGGCGAGAACGTCGCCTACGGCCTGCGCGAGCACTTCCATTACACGATGGACGCGCACGAGATCCGCCAGCGCGTCGGCACGAGCCTCGAGCTCGTGGGGCTGCCGGGCGTCGAGGACATGATGCCGTCGGATCTGTCGGGCGGCATGCGCAAGCGCGTCGGGCTCGCGCGCACCATCGCGCTGCAGCCGGAGGTCATCCTGTACGACGAGCCGACCACGGGCCTCGATCCCATCAACACGGCCCGCATCAACAACCTCATCAACGGCATCTCCGACGCCCTGCAGTGCACCTCGCTCGTCGTGACCCACGACATGGGGACGGCGTTCTCGGTCAGCGACAGCCTCGCGTTCGTCTACAAGGGGCGCATCCTCTTGCACGGTCCGCCCGACGTCTTCCGCGAGTCGGACGATCCGCGCATCGAGAACTTCATCAAGGGGATCGCGCCCCACGCCGAGGAGATCGGAA
>JAJXTK010000124.1 GCA_021783935.1 Myxococcales bacterium
CGCCCCGCCGCGCCGGCGAGCCCCGCGCACGCCGCGCCCGCCACGCGTCCGTCTGCGCGTCCGCCCGCGAAGAAGGGGGAGAGCACCCGCCCCGTCGCGCGCGCGTCGGTGCCGCCGGGCAAGCCGGGCGCCGGGCGCTATGCGACCTCGCGCCCCGCGTCGATCTTCGCGACCAACAAGCCGGCGCAGGGATCGATCTTCGGCGAGGATCTGATCAGCGAGCGCTCGCTCGACGAGGTGATCTTGAGCTACCTCGCCGAGGACCTCGACGGCGACAAGAAGTAGGGCTCGGGCCTCGAAGCGGAGGCCGCGCTCCGTCAGTGCAGCCGCGCGAGGAGCGAGAGGCGCACGAGCGTCTCGACGGCGGGCTCGGCCAGATCGAGCGTGAGGAACGCGCCGGTCTGCGTGCGGCCGACCGTGAACGCGACGCCGTCGTTCGGCGTCGGCGGCGCGGCCATGTGCGTACCCTTCACCAGCGGGAGCACGCGCCTTGGGAACACCAGTAGCGCGCCGGCGAGGCCTGGGCCCAGCGACTTCACCTGCGCGGCGAGCTCGCTCGAGGCGCCGAGCGACTTGTCGGCGGTCTCCTCGACGAAGTGCGTGAACAGGTCGCGCGCGCCGGTGCCGGCGGCCACGAGCACCTCGCCCCCCGCGGGCGCCGGGCCCCACACGACCTCCGCCGCGTCGGGGGCGTCCGGCTTCGGCGGCTCGGTCTTCCTGCGCGGCATCGGCACCGTCAGCACGTCGACCGCCACGCCGGCGATGGCCGTCTTGGAGAAGCGCGGCGGCGCGATGTCGGCGGCCGCCAGCTCGTCGCCCACCCCCTTGAGCGAGAAGACCGCGGCGAGGGCCTCCGCGAGCAGCGCGCTCGCGCTCTTGGGATCGGCCGCCGACAGCCGCAGCACGGCGCCGACGTGCGCGAGGTCCTCGTAGACGAGCGCGCCCGAGGTGAAATCGCCGCGCGCCGCGTCCCACGACGCGAGGAACTTGAGCATCTTCTCTCGCGCGTCCTTCGGCAGATCCTTCGGATAGGCGGCCGAGAGCAGCTCGACGACGTCGCTCGACGAGCTCGCTCGATCGGTCGGGCTCACCGACATCGAGAAGGCGGCGACCGACGACGGCGGGAGCTCGAGGATCGACGAGGCGTCGCGCGTCGACCACGAGGCGAGGGTCTTCGCGAAGGCGGAGCTGCGGTCGGGCACCGCGACCTCGGCGCGCACCTTCATGGCCCCCTTGTCGGTCGTCAGCGCGACGCGCGCGTCGCCGGCGTCGGCGAGCCACTTCAGGCTGCGCGCGTTCTCGCGCACGAGCCACTCCGAGAGCAGCTCCACCGTGGACACGGGGGTGCCGCCGACCCCCGGCGTGCCGCTGGTCTTCGCGCGCCCGAGCGCCTCGCGTCGTCGCGCGACGGCCCCCTCGAGCGCGCCCTTCCAAGCGTCGAGCAGCGGGCCGCGCATCGCCGCCTGCGGCACGCTGACCACGACGTCCTCGGCGGCCGGCGGTCGCTGCCGCATCGTGCGAGTCACGTACGGCGCGAGCGCCTTGACGGCCTCGACCGACGAGGAGGCGATCAACAAGCGCCGGCGCACGGCGATGACCTGGCTCTTGGGGCGCGAGGTCCCCTCGAAGATCGTCCCGCCGAGCTCGGCGTCGTCGCTGCGCTTGAACGGCCCCGCTTGCAGCGCCGCCGTCGCCTTGGCGGGGTCCGCGAGCGCGACCGACAGCGCGAAGCTGGTCGCGTCGGCGCGCCGGATCACGACGAAGCAGACGGGCTTGCTGCCGTCGATCTCCCGGGCCGCGTCCTTCGGGAGGTGCAGCGCGTCGGCGAACAGCGCGCTCGCCTTGTCGGGCACGAGCAGGCTGATCGATCGGAACGAGCCGAGCATCGCGTCGAGCGATTTGACGACCCCCTCGGCGACGATGCCGTCGGGCGCGGGGACCGGCGACTCCTGCGCCTCGGCGTCGATCGGCGCCTGCTCGGTAGGCGGGCTCTTCTTCTTGCAGGCCGGCGCGGAGGCGAGCAGGGCGAGGCCGAGGGCGAGGCCCGCCGCGCGCAGCAGCGGCCTCGCGTGGAAGGAGCCCGCTCCAATACCCCTACGGTCGAGACGCGATCGCATGCTCGCCTCGTACGCTCGACGCGGCGGGCCGGCAAAAGCAAGGGCCGCGCGCGCTGCGAAGCCTGGTCTGGTGGGTGCGACGAGCTTGCTTGCCCGCGCCGCAACCACTACCCGGGCGAGCATGGAGATGAGCGCGTCGGCCTCGGGCCACGTCGATACGCGCGGGAACCCGTACTCGGTCATCCTGCGCCTCGCGACGCCGACGATGATCGCGATGCTGTCGCAGAGCATCGTCAACGAGATCGACATCGTCTTCTTCGCGCACCTCCCGTGCCCCGAGTCGTCGAACGGCCAGGCGGCCTTGGCGCCCAGCCTGATCCTGCTCTGGGCCTTCGGCGGCTCGCTGTCGGCGATCTCGGTCGGCACCCAGGCGCTCACCGCGCGACGCTACGCCGAGCGCAAGCCCGACGACGCCGGCGCCGTGCTCACCAACGCCGCCTTCTTCGCCCTCGTCGCCTCCATCGCCTTCACGCTCGTCGGCTTCCTGCTGCTCAAGCCGCTCTTGCACCTGATGGTCAAGAACCCCGACGCGGCCGAGTACGCGGTCAAGTACTCGAGCTGGCGCTTCCTCGGCATCGCGTCGATGACGCTCACCTTCGCGTTCAAGGCGTTCTTCGACGGCCTCGGGCGCACGCGCGTGCACATGGTGAGCGCCGTGATCATGAACCTCGCCAACGTGCTGCTCTGCTGGACGCTCATCTACGGCAACCTCGGCGCGCCGCGCATGGGGCCGCCGGGCGCCGGCCTCGCGGCGCTTATCAGCACGTACATCGGCCTCGCGATCATGATGTTCTACGGCGGGGCGAAGGAGACGCGCGAGACGTACCGCTGGATCGATCGCAAGAAGCTCTCTCGGAAGATCACCTGGGAGATCCTGCGGCTCGCGATCCCGGGGGGCGTCGCCACCATGGCCGTGATGGTGGGCTTCGGCTTCTTCCTGTTCGTCGTCGGCAAGCTCGACGCGCTCACCGGGGGCGCGCGCATCGCCGGTCAGTGCCCGGGCGCCGTCGCGGAGGCGGTCAACGGCGCCGCCTCGACGTCGATCATCGGCGTGCTCAAGCTGACGTTCACCGCGTGCCTCGCCTTCGGCACGGCCACCGCGACGCTCGTCTCGCAGTCGCTCGGCGAGAAGGACCCCGACAAGGCCGCGCGCTTCGGCTGGAGCAGCGTGCGGCTCGGCCTGGTGATGTTCGGGATCATCGGCCTGTGCGAGGGGCTCTTCTTCACCAAGGACATCCTCGCGTTCGTCTCGCACAGCCCCGCCGTGCAGGCGGCTGCGCTCGCGCCGATGCGCATGATGGGCCTGCTCACGCCGGTCATCGCGACGGCGATGATCCTCACGCAGGCGCTCTTCGGCGCGGGCAATTCGCGCTTCGTGATGGTCGTCGAGCTGATCCTGCACTTCAGCTGCTTGATGCCGCTCGCGTGGCTCTTCGGGCTCACCTTGCACGGCGGGCTGCCCGGCATCTGGACGTCGGCCGTCGTCTACGCGACGGCGCTCGCGGCGGCGATGGTCGTCAAGTTCGCGCGCGGCAGCTGGAAGCTCACGCAGATATGACCGCCCGCGCGCGAAGGGCGCGCGCCGCTCACTCCTGCGAGATGCTCTCGATCGCGGCGGCGAGCTGCTTGTCCAAGTCGGGCTCGCCGTCGAGGGAGTAGCCGAGGAACAAGAGCAGCTCGTGCCGTCCGCCTGGCGCGTCCCCCACGAGCGCGACGCCGTGCGCCGGCCTGCCGGCGACGGTCGCCTTCGCGTAGTCCTGCCGCTCGAAGGCGAGGCCATGCAAGACGACCGAGCGCTTGTCGAGGCTGGAGGCGCCGAGGTCCATCTTCAAGAGGTCGAGCCCGATCTGGTACTTCTTCTTCGCGTCGGCGACGCTCCCCGCGCCGACGAAGAGGAAGGCGGCCCTCGATTGCGCCTCGGTGCCGAGCACCAGCGGGCCTTGCGTGCCGTACTCCCACCCCTTGGGGACGCGGACGCGCGCGCCGAACCCCTCCACCGAGAGCCACTGGTCGGCCTGGGCGACCCCCTTGTGCATCTGGCCGTCGTCGTCGTCGTGCTCGGCGCGCGGACGACGCTCGTGAGGCTGCGGCGCGCAGGCGCTCGCGGCGGCGATGGCGATCGAGAGGACCAGGATGGGCGCTTTGCGCATCGGCTCAAGACCTCGAGATGCTGTTGGCCGCGTCACGCAGATCCTCCTCGCTGCTCTCGTGCCCGAAGAGCGCGAAGCCGACCAGGATCACGTATCCCCCCGGGCGCCCCGGCGCGGCGCCGGCGACCGCGATGGCGTGCGCCGGCTGGCCGTCGACCTGCGCGCGCGAGTAGTCCTGCCGGACGAACGCGGCGCCGTTGAGGTCGATCTTCCGCGGCTCGCTGTCGGCCTGGCCGGGGTTGATCTTCAGCACCTCGAAGGCCTTCTTGAGCTTGTCGCCCATGTCGGCGTCGCTGACCGCGCCGACGAACGCGAACGAGCCCGAGGCGCGCGGCTCGTTGGCGACGATGGCGACCCCTTGCTGGGCCCAGTTCCACCCCTGCGGCACGCGGAGCTTCGCGCCGAACCCCTCGAGCGTGAGCCAGGTGTTCGCTGCGGCGACCCCTTGCCGCGACTCCTGCGCGCGCGGGCGCGGCGTCGACTCGCTCGTCTCGTCCTCGTCGTAGCGTGGGCGCGGCTTCTTGTTGTACTTCTTCGGCCCGCACGCCGCGGCGAACGACAGCGCGACCGACGCGAGCACGACGAGCTTCCACGAGCCGAACGAGCGCATCTCGAGACCTCCCGCGCGTGCAGGGTACGCGGCGCTCGTCGGTGCGTCGAGCCGTGTCCTCGCGGATCGCCGGCCAATCGCGGGTGGTCGGGGGCGCCTCACGCGGCGCGCGCGAACAGGCGTCGCTTGTCGACGAAGCCCATGACGACGACGGCGAGCGTCGCGAGCCACCAGGGGACGTCGCCGACCAGCTCGTAGAGCGTCTTGCCGCGCATCCAGTGGATCTCCTCGGCGCGCGCGACGAGCTGGAACAGCGGCGTCTCGCCGCGCGAGCGGCCGGCCGCGTCGATCCACGCCGAGATGCCGGAGTTGGTCGCGCGCACGAGGTAGCGGTGGTGCTCGACGGCGCGGAACTTGGCGAGCGCGAGGTGGATCGCCGGCTCGGTGGAGCGGCCGAACCACGCGTCGTTGGTGAGGTTCACGAGCAGGTCGGGATCGCCGTGTCGGACCGCGCCGTTGACGAAGCCCGGCAGGATGTCCTCGTAGCAGATGAGCGTGGTGATGCGGTGCTCGCCGCCGTGGTCGAAGTGGATCGGCTCGATGCCGGTGCCCTTGGAGAGCTGGCCGCTGTTCGGGCTCATCTCGTAGAGCTGCGGGAACCAGTCGCCGAACGGGATGTACTCGCCGAACGCCAGCAGATAGGTCTTGTCGTACGCGCCGTCGACGTGCCCGTCGGGCTCGACGAGCACGGCCGAGTTGTACATCTCGCGGCGCTCGCCCCTCTTCGGACGCTGGCCCGGCGGCAGCATCGGCGAGCGATCCACGATGACGCCGGTGAGCACGGGGGTCTTGATCCCGCCGTTGCCCGCGCGGTCGCGCGGATCGCGCAGCACGGTGTCGCGCATGAGGAGCGGCAACAGCTCCTCCTCGAACGGGTAGGCGATCGCCGCCTCCGACCAGACGACCAGATCGGGGTGCTCTTCGGCCTCGAGGCGCAGCGTGGCTTGCCGGTGGAGCGGGCGCGGATCGCGGTGCTCCTGCCCCATGAGCGCCATGTTCCCCTGCACGACGCCGACCTTCGCGGCGGGCGCGGCGGCGATCGCGCGATCGACCATCGGCAGCCGGATGGCGCCGTAGGCGACGAGGATGGCGGGGCCGAGGAGCGAGAGGACGAGGCGACGACGATCGACCGGGCGGCGATCGAGCCGCGCCCAGACGGGCTCCGCGAGCGCGAGGCTCGAGCCGGCGAGCGCGAGGCCGATCGCGATCGGACCGCCCACGTCGGCGAGCTGCATGAGCATCGGCACCGTGTGCGTCTGCGCGCCCGTGTACCAAGGGAACAGCAGCGGATAGACGAGCTCGCTCGCGGAGAAGGCGAGCAAGAAGATCGTCGCCGCGGGCCAGCCCCGGCGCGAGGCGCGGCCGTAGAGCCACGTCATGAACGCCATGCGCCCCCCCTGGTAGGCGCACAGCAGCAGCATGAAGAGCGCGCAGAGCGCGTCGGGGAAGCCGCTGAAGGTCTTCAGCATCCCGAACAGCCAGTAGAAGCCGAGCACGTTGGCGGTGAGCCCCTGCAAGAGGCCGAGCCACAGCGCGCGCCGCGGCGGCTGGTCGTAGATGGCGACGAGCAGCGGCGCCCACGCGACGAACGCGAGCGGCCAGACGTCGACGCCCGGGAACGCCCCCCAGTAGAGCGCGCCCGACAGCACCGCGAGCCCCGCGGCGGGCAGCGCGCGCAGGCGCACGTGCGGGGCGGGCGCGGTCTTCTCGGCGCGCTCGGCGTCGCGCGTCGGCTGCTCGATCGGTTCCTCAGCGGCCACGGGGCTCCTCGTCGGGGGCTTCTCGCACGGGATCGGCGAGGAAATCGAGCACGCCGTCGACGAGCGGCCAACGGACGCGGCAGCCGGCGCAGTGCGCGCCGTCCTCGCGCGCGAGCAGCGCGGCGCCGCAGCGCGGGCACGCGAGCGAGGGGAGCGCGTCGAGCAGCGCGGGGGGCAAGGGCATCGTCGTCGGGCGCGAGCGTACACGCCTCGCGAGGGCCCCGCCGCTGCAGGTGCGCCAGCGGGCCGTCGACGAGCGGCCTGCGGAAGCTGCGTCCGTCAGCAGGCTGTGGTCGATCGCGCGGAAAATCGCGGCATGGCACGGGAGGGCATCGGCCGGCCTCGGAGAGACTCCGCAGGCTGCTAGCATTCGATCAGCGCATGTCCCTTCGCATCGACTCCGACCACGCCCGCTTTCGCGCGATCGTACGCGGAAAGATCCGCCAGAATCTGCGCAAGTACATCTCGCAAGGGGAGCTGCTCGGCCGCAAGGGCAAGGACGTCGTCTCGATCCCGATCCCGCAGATCGACATCCCGCGCTTCAAGTACGGCGACAAGCAGAGCGGCGGCACCGGCCAGGGCGACGGCGAGCCCGGCGATCCGCTCGGCGGCGGCCAGGAGCAGGAGGGCGAGGGGGGCAAGAAGGCCGGCAAGGACGCCGGCGAGCACGTGCTCGAGGTCGACGTCACGCTCGAGGAGCTCGCGCAGATCCTCGGCGAGGAGCTGGCGCTTCCGAACATCGAGAACAAGGGGAAGAGCAAGCTCATCAACGCGAAGGATCGCTATACCGGCATCCGCCGCGTCGGCCCCGAGTCGCTGCGCCACTTCAAGCGCACCTATCGCGAGGCGCTCAAGCGGCAGATCGCGAGCGACACCTACGACGCCGACAAGCCGGTGATCATCCCGGTGCACGACGATCGGCGCTACCGCTCCTGGAAGACCGAGACCGAGCCGGTCGCCAACGCGGTCATCGTCTACATGATGGACGTGTCGGGCTCGATGGGCGACGAGCAGAAGGAGATCGTCCGCATCGAGAGCTTCTGGATCGATACGTGGCTGCGCGCCCAGTACAAAGGGATCGAGAGCCGCTTCATCATCCACGACGCCACGGCGCGCGAGGTCGATCGCGACACCTTCTTCCACACGCGCGAGTCGGGCGGCACGATGATCTCGAGCGCCTACCGGCTGTGCGCGAAGATGATCGCCGACGACTACCCGCCGCGCGAGTGGAACATCTACCCGTACCACTTCAGCGACGGCGACAACTGGTCGATGGACGACACGCTCCAGTGCGTCGAGCTGATGAAGCGCGAGATCCTCCCGGCCGCGAACGTCTTCTCGTACGGCCAGGTCGAGAGCCCCTACGGGAGCGGCCAGTTCATCAAGGACCTTCGCGAGCACTTCGGCGGCGACGAGCGGGTCATCGTCAGCGAAATCCGCGACAAGGACGCGATCGTCGGCTCGATCAAGGACTTCCTCGGCAAGGGGAAGTAGGCGCTCACGCCATCCCGCGCAGCAGCGCGAGCACGTCCTCGGCGTGGGTCTTGGTGTTCACCTTCGCCATGACGTGCGCGATCTTGCCGTCGGCGCCGACGACGAACGTGGTGCGCACGATGCCCAGGTACTTGCGACCGGCCATCGCCTTCTCCTGCCAGACGCCGTACTTCTCGCAGACGGCGTGGCTCTCGTCCGAGAGCAGCGTGAAGTTCAGCCCCTCCTTGTCGGCGAACCTCGCGAGGCGCGTCGGCGGGTCGGCGCTGACGCCGAGCACGACCGCGCCGGCCTTCGCGAACGCCCCCTTCGCGTCGCGCACGCCGCACGCCTGCACCGTGCAGCCGGGCGTCATCGCCTTCGGATAGAAGTAGAGGACCACGGGCTTGCCCGCGAAGTCCTCGAGAGAGACCTTCTCGCCGTTCGCGGCGACGAGGGTGAACGCGGGGGCCTTCTGGCCGACCTTGGGGAGCGTCATGGGACCGCATCGTAGCCCGAGCGCGCGCCGCCTCGGCCATGCGCGCGCGGCACCCCGATTGCTCGTCGGCCTCTCGTGAGCCCCGTCGACGCGCTCGCCACGATGGTCCACGCGCATCGCGGCGCGTTCGTCGCGCTGAGCATCGGCTCGACGGTGGGCACGCTCGCGCTGATCGCGTTGACCCCCTGGCTGTTGCTGCAGCTGCCCCCAGATCACTTCGTGCGACCGCGACGCGACGACGGCACGGCGCGGCGCCTCGCGCGGCTCGCGATGGGGGTGGTGCTCCTGGTCCTCGGGCTCGCGATGCTGGTGCTGCCGGGGCAAGGGGTGCTGACCATGCTCGTCGGCGTCTCGCTGCTCGGGCTCCCGATCGAGCGCAGCCTCGCGCGCTTCGTGCTGCGGCGCCCCGGCATCGCGCTGGCGCTGAACAAGCTGCGCGCGCGCGCGGGGCGCGCTCCGTTCGTCTTCGGCGAGCCACCGACGAGCTCGCGGCGCCGTTGAGCCGCGGCTCAGCGTCCGCCCTGCCGCATGGCCTCGAGCTGTCGAACCACGGGCGAGTCGGGGGCGAGCTCGCGCAGGCGCTGAAGCTCGCGATCGCGCTCCTCGACGTAGCCGGGGCCGAGCAGCGTCAGCGCGAAGCAGAGCGCCCCGCGCGCGCGAACGCTGTCGGGGGAGGCGACGATCATGCGCCGCAGCTCGGCGAGCAGCGCCGGCGCGATCGACGGGTCGGCGCGGCTCTCGCGCACGGCGCGCCGCACGCCGACGTCGAGGCCGTCGGGATCGTCGACGAAGCGGTAGGCGAACGGCTGGAGGTCCGGGTGGCTGCGACGCTCGACGTAGACGGTGGCCGACTCGCTCCAGAAGACGAGCCAGAAGCGCGGATCGCGCGCGAGGAACTTGTGCGTGACCTCCCCCGGCGCGTTGCCCGCGAGCACCCAGCTCGCGCCGCTCTGCCGCCACAGCTCCTCGAACGCGTCGAGGTGCTTGTGCGCCCGGATCGTGCGCAGCACGAACTGCTGCGGGTAGAGCTGGTCGGTGCGGCCGTCGACGAGCACGCGCACCTCGGGCCACCCCGCGAAGAGCGCGTAGCCGCCGAGCGCGAGGGGGTTCACGATCGGGCCTCGCAGGGCGTGCTGCTCGGCGAACTCCATGGCGCCGATCGGATAGCGGTCCGGGTCCATCGCGACCGTGAACGGTCCCTCGCCGCGCCGCGCGAGGGCGACGAGCAGGATGACCATCGACGCCGCGGCCGCCCCGCGCGCCGAGGGGCCGAGGGGCGCCGCGAGCTCGCCGAAGAGGCGCGCGAGGGCGATCGCGGCCACGAACGCGAGGAAGGGGAGCCACCGCGCGTTCGTCGCCACGGCGGCCAGCAGCGCGACCGGCAGCGCGAGGTCGAACAAATCGACCGACGGCGCGTCGTGCGCCCGCCGCAGCGCGAGAAGCAGCCGCGCGGAGACGAGGACGACGGCGAGCCCCGCGACCGCCGCGGCGACAGGCTGCAGGCGCAGCATCGCGTCGATGGGGAGCGGGCGATACTCCGTGATGACGCGCCGCCAGACCTCGTCGCCGGCGTTGGTCAAGCTGCTCGTGAGGTAGTGAATCCCCTCAGGGTTCACGAGCGCGACGGCGGGGGCCGCGGCTGTCGCGAGGGCCGCCGCGACGATCGCCCGATCGCGCGCCGGCGCCGGGCCGAAGAGCGCGCGAAGACGAGGACGCCCACGGGCGAGGCGCGCGAGGGCGAGCTGCGCCGCGAGCGCCGAGAAGAGCAGAAACCCGATCGGCGCCGCGCGGTGCAGCTGCACCCACAGCCACTCGAGCAACAGCGGCGGCACGAGCGCCCGCGCCATCGCGCGCGCGTGCCGGGCCTCGAGCAGCCGCCTGCGCGCGACCGCGAGCAGGCCGATCAGCGCCGGAAAGATGGCCCACGAGAAGAGGGCCGGGCGCTGCGGAAACCAGCTCGCGCACGTCGCGAGCCCGACCCCGACGAGCACGGCCGTCGGCGCGCGCCGCGCGCGATCGAGCGCGAGCGCCACGCCGAGCGACGCCGCGGCGACGGCGAGCAGGTCGAGCACGACCAGCCCGCGCAGGCCCAACGCGCGCACCGTCAGCTGCAGCAGCACGTCGGCGAGGAGGTCCTTGTGGCGCCAAGGCTGCCCCGCGTAGAGCGCCGAGTAGGGATCGACCGGGAGCGTCGAGCGCGTCTCCAACGCGCGCGCGCCGATCGCGAGGTGCCAGGGCAAGTCAGGGTCGCGCGTCGGCACGACGCCGAGCGCGATCGTCATCGCGGCGAGGACGGCGGCGACGAGCAGCCACGCGCCCAGCGAGCGCGTCGCCGTCGCGTCATTGCGCGCCCCGCGCTCGTCGGCCATCGCAGGCGACGATGCCCGAACGACGCGCGCGCGCAAGCCTCCGGCGCGGCCGTGATGCGTTGCTGATATCGTCGGCCCCGACCGATGTCGGCGGCCTCGAACCGCGCACCCGGCCGCCTCGCGGCCCTGGCGATCGCCGCCGCGGCCGCGACCGGCGCCGCGATCCGGGTCAACCCGATCTTCGATCCCGACTACCACTGGCACCTCGCGACCGGCGCGCTCGTCTTCCGCACGCGGAGCGTGCCCAGGGTCGATGTCTTCTCGCACACCTTCGCGGGCGCCCCGTGGCGCTTCGTCGACTGGCTCGCCGACCTGGGGATGTTCGGCCTGCATCGGCTCGCGGGCGACGCCGGCGTGGTCGTCGCGTTCGCGGCGTCGTTCGGGCTCGCGCTCGCCATCTCGCTCGGCTCCGCGCGGCGGGTCGTGCGCGCGCACGCGGGCGTCGAGCGGCCGCTGATGCTCGTCGCCACGGCGGCGCTGCTGGTGGCCGCGGTCGCGTTTCGCGTCTCGCCGCGGCCGCAGACGCTGACGTTCCCCTTGCTCGCGATCGAGCTCGCGATCCTCGAGGCGGGGCGCGCGCGCCCGCGACGCTGGCTCGCGGCGCCGCCCTTGGTCGCCCTCTGGCAGAACGTCCACTCGAGCGCGCTCGTCGGCTGGCTCGTCCTGGTCGGCTTCGCGCTCGGCGTGACGATCGACGCCGCGCGCGCCAAGGCCACGCCCCACGCGCGCCGCCTCGCGTGGATCGTCGCCGCGCTCGGCGCACCGGCGCTGCTCTTGGCGGTGCGGCCGATCGAGCGGCTCCTGGCCGGCTTCGACCACCTCGGCGATCCGCGCGTCGCGTCGGCCTTCGACGAGTGGTCGCCGCTCTGGCGGCTGTCGGGCTTCTATCCCGCCGTCGCCGTGGTCGGGGTCATGGTCGCGATCGTCGCCGCCTCGCTCGCCACGCGCGCGGGGCGCCGGGCGCCCGCGGCCGATCGCCTC
>JAJXTK010000125.1 GCA_021783935.1 Myxococcales bacterium
CTAGCAGGCCGTTGAGAAACGGCCTGCGGGAACTGTGACAGACAGCAGGCCGTGTCGATCGCGCGGCGAGTTTCGGGTTGACGCGGGAGAGGATCGGGCAGCTCCGGAGAAACTCAACGGCCTGCTAGGCCGCTCACCTCACGACATCGACAGCATCCGCTCGATGGGCCTGCGGGCCCCCTCGAGGAGCGGCGCGGACAGCTCGATGCGCGGCGACGCGTCGCGCAGGCACAGATAGAGCTTCTCGATGGTGTTGCGCTTCATGTGCGGGCAGTTGTTGCAGGCGCACGCCTCGTCCTCGCTCGGCGCGTCGAGGAAGTTCACGTCGGGCCGGGCCTTCTTCATCTGGTGGAGGATGCCCGGCTCGGTGGCCACGATGACCGTGCGCGCCTCGGTCTGCTTGGCGCGGCCGAGCAGCGCGGTGGTCGAGCCGACGTAGTCGGCGTGCCGGAGCACCGCCCCCTCGCACTCGGGGTGGGCCAGCACCTCGACGGCGCCGTCCTTCGACCAGCGCTCCTTGAGCTGCACGATCGCCTTCTCGGAGTACTGCTCGTGCACCAGGCAGGCGCCCTGCCAGAGATCCATCTCGCGGCCGGTCTTCTTTGCGAGGAAGGCGCCGAGGTTGCGATCGGGCGCGAAGAGGATCGGGCGATCGGTCGGCAGCGCGCGCACGATCTTCTCGGCGTTGCTCGACGTGACGATCACGTCCGAGAGCGCCTTCACCTCGGCCGAGCAGTTGATGTAGCTGACGATCTGGTGGCGGGGGTGCGCGGCCTTGTAGGCCGCGAGATCGCCCGCCTTGCAGCCGTCGGCGAGCGAGCAGCTCGCGTCCAAGTCGGGCACCACGACGACCTTGTCGGGGTTGAGGATCTTCGCTGTCTCGGCCATGAAGTGCACGCCGCAGAAGACGATCATGTCGGCCGTCGTCTTCTTGGCGGCCTGCGACAGCTGCAGCGAGTCGCCGAGGAAGTCGGCGAGATCCTGGATCTCCGACTCCTGGTAGTAGTGGGCGAGGATGACCGCGTTGCGCTCCTTGCGCAGCCGCTGGATCTCCGCCTCGAGGTCGAGCGACGGGTCGATCGCCGAGAGCTTCCCCTCGAGCTCGAGGCGCGCGGCGTTGAGCAGCGGCTCATCCTTGAGGAGCGGGAGCCCGGCGGCGATGCGGTGCGAGGATGCGTGGGCGTTCATGGCACCGGCAATCCTAAGCCCGCCGCGCCGATCCGACAGGGGTGGTCGGCAGTGCCGTGGGTCGCGGGCAGGGCGCCGTGGCGAGCGCGGAAGCTTTTTGACTCCTGGCGCGTCGCGTTCTTGACGCTCTCCCGAACGCGCGGAAAAGCTCCGCTCGCGCGCGCCGCGGCCGCGCCGTGCGTGCCCTCGAGGAGGCACGCGGGCGCAGGTCGCGCGCGACGTCGAAGGAGCTCCCGACCCGATGAAGATCGAACTGCGTGGGGGAAAGCCGGGCGAAGTCGCCCAAGTTGCCGTCGACGTGCTCGTCGTTCCCGCCTTCGCGCCCCCGCCGCGAGAGGCCAAGAAGGAGGCGAAGGGGCAGGCCGTCGCGCGCTCGAAGCTCGCGTCGAAGAAGGGCGCCGCGAAGGGCACCGGCAAGCTCGCTGCCCCCTGGGCGCCCAACCCGACGCTCGATGCGCTCGACGCCACGCTCGGGGGCGCGATCGCCGCGCAGGCCGCGCGCGAGGAGTTCGTCGGCAAGCCCAACACCGCGCTGGCGGTTCCCACGCACGGCCGCGCGCCCGCGCGCACCATCCTCGTCGTCGGCCTCGGCCCGGAGGGCGAGAAGCCGAAGGCCGCGGCGCTGCGCGGCTACGCGGCCCGCGGCGCGCGCACCGCCAACGGCGAGAAGGCCAAGACGCTCGCGATCGTCGCCCCCACCGACGACGCCGCCACCGTGCGCGCGATCGCCGAGGGGCTCCCGCTCGGCGCCTATCGCTTCACCGCCCACCTCACCGGCGAGCGCAAGCCGAAGGCGACGCTCGAGGTCGCGACGGTGTTCGTCGCGAAGATCACCCCGGAGCAGAAGCGCGCGCTCGCCGTCGGCCACGAGGTCGGCGAGGCCGTCTGCTACACGCGCGATCTGGTGACCGAGCCGCCGAACGTGCTCGACGCGCCCGAGCTCGCGCGCCGCGCGCAGGCGGTGGCCAAGGCCGGCAGGCTCGCGATCAAGGTCTTCGACAAGGCCGAGATCAAGCGCCGCAAGATGCACCTCTTGCTCGCGGTCAACCAAGGCTCGGTCGTCGAGCCTCGCTTCGTGCACATGAGCTACGTCCCCAAGGGCAGGCGCGGCGCTCCCAAGCCGAAGCGCGTGGTCGTGGTCGGCAAGGGGCTCACCTTCGACAGCGGCGGCCTCTGCATCAAGCCGGGCGAGGGGATGATCGACATGAAGGTCGACATGTCGGGCGCCGCGAACGTCGTCGGCCTCATGAGGGCCATCGCCGCCGTGCAGCCGAACGTCGAGGTGCACGGCATCTTCGCCGCCACCGACAACATGCCCGACGGCGGCGCCTACCGGCCCGGCGACATCTGGGGCTCGCTCGACGGCAAGACGGTCGAGATCATCAACACCGACGCGGAGGGGCGGCTGGTGCTCGCCGACGCGCTCGCCTACGCGCGCGTGCTCGAGCCCGACGTGATGATCGACAACGCCACGCTCACCGGCGCGTGCATGGTCGCCCTCGGCCCGTCGTGCAGCGGCTACTACACCAACCGCGAGGAGCTCGTCGGCTCGTTCGAGGCCGCCTGCAAGGAGGCCGGCGAGCAGATGTGGCGCATGCCGCTGCTCGAAGATCTGCGCGATCAGCTCAAGAGCGACGTCGCCGATCTCAAGCACATGGGCGCGCGCTGGGGCGGCTCGATCACCGCAGCGCTCTTCCTGCGCGAGTTCGTCGGCGACAAGCCGTGGATCCACTGCGACATCGCGGGGCCGGTCACCACCGACAAGCCGTCGGGCTTCTACGTCAAGGGCGCGACGGGGCACGGCGTGCTGTCGTTGCTCGCCTTCATCGAGAAGATGGACGCCTGAGCCGCCCCTCGCGGGCGTTCGGTGGCGCGGCGGTGCACGTCGCGCCATCGGCGTTTTTGGGCGTCGTCGCGCGCGTCCCATGCCGCCGGCGCGCATCCGCGCTAGCAGATCCGCGCATGTCCGCGCCCCCCACGCTCGACGACGTCCGCGCCGGCGCCGTCCTCTGGCACGAGGCCTCCCGCGCGCGCATCGCCGCGTCGGGCGCGGACCGGTTGCCGTGGCTCAACGGCGCGATGAGCTGCGACGTCAACGCCCTCGCCGAGCGATCGGGCGCGCGGGCCGCCTACGGCTGCGTGCTCACGGTGAAGGGCAAGCTCCTCGGCGACGCGTTCGTCATCGCCGACCGCGACGCGCTCGGCGCGTGGGTGCCAGCCGCCTCGGTGCCGACCATCCGCGAGCAGTGGGAGAAGTACATCGTCATGGAGGACGTCGAGCTCGCCCTCGACGACGCGCGCCGCCTGCTCGTCGTGCAAGGGGGGCGCGCGAGGGCGATCGTCGAGGCGGCCGGGCTCGCGGCGCACGCCGCGTCGCTCGACGAGCTCGGGCTCGGCGGGGGCTCGCTGCTCGAGGTCGAGGCCGCGTCGCTCGCCGACGTCACCGCGCGCCTCGCGTCGGCGGGGGCGATCGCGCTCGACGAGGAGGCGGTCGGTGCGCTGCACGTCGAGGTCGGTCGCGCGCGCTGGGGCGTCGACGTCGACGAGACGAGCTACGTGCAAGAGGGGGGGCTCGAAAGGCGCGCGGTGAGCTTCAACAAGGGGTGCTACGTCGGCCAGGAGGTCGTCGTGATGCTCCAGATGCGCGGTCGCGTGCACCGCAAGCTCGCGCGCCTGCAGTTCGCCGAGGGGGGCCCGCGCGTGACCGCGGGCGCCGAGGTCGAGCTCGATGGCGCGTCGATCGGCAAGGTCACCAGCGTGGCCCACCGCGGTGGGCGCGCCGTCGCGCTCGCCATGCTGAAGTCGGCCATGATCGCGACGGGCAAGCAGATCGTGGTCGCGGGCGTGACGGGGGAAATCACCGGCGAGGCCGGATGACTTCGCGCATGGCGGGCGCCCGAGGGGGGGCGCACCCTCTCGCGCATGCCCGTCCATGACGTCCCCGCGCGCATCGGCTTCGACGCGAAGTTCGCCCCGCGCATCCTCCACCACGACGATCGCGCCAAGGTCGTGCTGATCTGCCTCGAGCCGGGGCAGGGGATCCCGCCCCACGCCGAGGACAACCAGGGCTTCTTCTTCGTGCTCGAGGGCGAGGGGGTCTTGGCGAGCCACGAGGGAGAGGTGCCGCTGTCGGCCGGCGTGCTCGCGACCGTGCCGTTCGGCGCGACGCGGGGCCTGCGCGCGCGCGACGGGCGCCTCGTGGTGCTCGCGACCGCCGTCGCGGGCTGCCCGGGATGATCACGCGCCGAACGTCGCCGTGTACTCGGCCTCGTCGAAGCCGACGAGCACCGTCTCGCCCACGACCACCACCGGGCGCTTGACCAGCTTGCCGTCGGCGGCGAGCCACTCCGCGATCTCGGCGTCGCTCGCGGCGTCGAACGCGGCCTTCCCCTTCGCGCGGTAGCTCTGGCCGCTGGTGTTCAGCCACCTGCGCACCGGCTTGTGGCTCGCGGCAATCCACTTCGCGAGCTCGGCGCGCGTCGGGCCCTGCTCGACGATCGGGCGCACCGTGTACTTCACGCCGTGCGCGTCGAGCCACTTGCGCGCCTTCTTGCACGTGCCGCACGCGTCGTAGGCGAGAACGAGGATCGACTTGGGCATGACGCTCCTCATCGTACGAGGAAGTGCGCGAGCATGCCGAGCAGCGCGGCGACCAGGATCGTGACGACCCAGCCGACCCACGGCGGCGCCGTCGGCATCGCGGGGCGCGCCGGCGCGCCGGGCACCGTCGGCTCGACGTCGTGGTTGTCGGCGACCCAGCGCACCCCCTCCGACGGCGCCTCGCCCGCCGCAACGTGCACGATCAGCAGCGTCGGCTCGCGATCGCCGAACGGGTTGGTGACGCGCACCGCGAGGTAGTCGTCGGTCACGCGCGGGAGCGTCACCGAGATGGGGCGACGATCGTCGGGCAGCTTGAAGGCGCCGCTGCGCGCGCACGCGTCGCAGCCGCCGCCGTCGCACGCGTCGCACTTGAGCCGCGCGGCGAGCGCCACCTCGAGCCGGGCCCCCTCGCGCAGCCAACGCTGGGGCACCACGATCGACGTGCGGGCGCGCGGCGTGCGCTTGCGATCGAGCGCGTCGGGGTCGAGGAGGCGAAGCTCGTCGCTCACTGCGCGCGCTGCAGGACGCCGAGGAACGGGAGGTTGCGGTACTTCTCGGCGAAGTCGAGCCCATAGCCGATGACGAAGCGGTCCTCGATCGTGAAGCCGAGGTAGTCGATCGGCACCGCGATCTTGGCGCGCGCGGGCTTGTGCAGCAGCGCGCAGACCTTGAGCGAGCGCGGCTTGCGCGTCTGCAAGAGGTCGAGCAGGTACGAGATCGTCAGCCCCGTGTCGACGATGTCCTCGACGAGCAGCACGTCCTCGTGCTCGATGGGGCGCGACAGGTCGTTCACGATCTGCACGACGCCCGACGACTCGGTGCCGTCGTAGGAGCGCACGCCGAGGAAGTCGACGCGGAGGTTGTGCGTGTCGACCGCGCGGATCAGATCGGCGGCGAACACGAACGACCCCTTGAGCACGATGACCACGACCAGCCGCTTGTCCTCGTAGTCGCGGTGGATCTCCGCGCCGAGGGCCTTCACGCGCTCGGCGATCTGCTCGGCCGACAGGTAGGTGACGATCTGCTCCATCGAGCCGCCGCCTACCACCGCCCTGGGTGCGCGGCGATCTCGCCCGCGGCGCAGAGCGGCGCGTGCGCCGCCTGCTCGAGCGCGGCGGCCGGGACTTGCGCGGCGGCGATGGGCTCCGAGGCGCGACGGCTCGCGGGCGCTGCAAGTCGCGACGATCGTCGTAGGCCTTTTGCGCCGACGTCGCAGAATGAAACGGCGCGCGCCACCTCAATGACCCCCTCGCGGCGTCGCGTGCGCGCCAGCGCGGCCGTGATTTCGGGGACTTCGCCACGCGCAGGCGCGGTGGCTTTGCCCTTGCTTTGAAGCAGGTCGCGCCGCGCGTCGGCGCGCCGTGCGGAAGGGCAGCGCCATGGCGGAACGTGACCCCGATAGCGATCCCAACATTCCCGAGTCGGACGAGGTGCCCTGGTACGAGGCGCCCACGGTGCGGGTCCGCGTCGCGCCCCCGCTCGCCCCGTCGGCGACCGATGGGCCCGCCGCGGGCGATCGCCCCGACCTCCGCGACCCGGGTCGCGCGAGCTGAGCAGCGCAGGGCGCGCCGCGCCGCGTGCTGGCTTCACTCGGACTCTTGAAGATCCGCGACGAAAGCGCGTCGCCGTGCACGGTCACGGCAGCCACGCGGCGCTCCAGGTGCTCGGCGCGCGCATCGGCGGGGCGGCCCTGGGCGCTCGGCGCGCCGCGCGTGCCTCGCCTGCTGTGCTTCTCGTAGACGACGGTCGCGCCGCTGCGCTCGTGACGATCCTCGTCGACGACCGTACGCTCCACCTCGATGGCCCGCGTGACGGTCGTGTTCCCGACGCTGCGGGTGTCGCGCGACTTCATCGGCTACCCGTACTTCGCCGACCTCGGCGCGATCCGCGCGGTCGCCGCGCGGGCGAAGGAGGCTGGGATCCCCGCGCTCGTGCACTTCATGAACGGCCTCCCCGGCGAGACGAAGGTCGACATCAACCGCACGCTCGCCTTCGCGATCGAGCTCTTCGAGCAGACGGGCGCGTGGCCGAGCGTGCAGTTCGCGACGCCGCGAGGCGCTGCGCTCCCTGGGCGGCCTGGCTCGCGCGCACTGCGAGCCTGGTCCACAGCACCGACGGGGTGATCTCTTCGGCGAGCGCGCCGAATTGCCGCGCGTCGCGCGACGGCTCGCCGTGGACGTGCAGTCGCCGTCGCTTCGTCCTCACGAGCGCGCGGAGCGCCGTCGCAGTCGCGCCGTCGATCCCCTCGCCGACGTCGACCCACAAGGGCGCGTCGTCCTCGAAATCGAGGGCGCCGATCGCGTCGACGTCGGCACGGCTGCGCAGCGACGCGACGGTGCTCGGTGTGGCCACGCTCGCCTCCGATGGGTCGGCCGAGTCGATCGCCGCGAGCTGGACGGCGAGGGCTCGCGCGTCCCACAGCAGGAACGCAAGCAGATGGGTGAGCTGGAAACGGGGCGACGGGGGCTTCGAGAAGCGCTCGCCGTCCTGCGACAGCAGACCCTCGCGCGACAGGAACGCGAGCTCCCCCCCGAACGCCGCGGCGAGCTCGTGGCCGAAGACTCGCTGGTAGGCCTCCGCGGTGAGCGTGCCGCGGCACGCCTGCTCGGCGACGAAGAACGCGCGCTCGAAGCGACCGCCGACGGGCGCGCCGAGCATGGCGGGGAGATCCCCCGCGCGCAGCGCCTCGACGTAAGCGTCGAGCCCCCCCGCGGGGATCGAGAAGTGGCGACCGTACAGGTGCCCGAGCGCGCCGTGGCCGAAGGCGAGGGTCGAGACCGGTCCGATCATGTCGTCCTGGAGGATGTCTTCGAGCGCTGACGACTTCACGTTGCCGACCACGAACTGCGGCTTGATGATCGGAGCCTGGCTGCACGGGTGGATCTGCCCGCCCACGCCGATCACGACATCGACGCCCACCAGCGGGCAGCCGCAGCGCTCGACGAACGTGCGGTTGTACTCGCCGGCCGAGAACAGCGTGAGCTCGCGATCGAGGGAGTCGCTCAACGCGCCCGCCGCCTCGGCGTAGCGCGCCGCCGCGAATCGCCCATCGGCGCCAACGTAGCAGTGCAGCCCGGTTCACGCAGGCAGGGGCGTAAAGCCCGGCTTCGGCCTCACCGCGTCACCTCCACGTCGCTCGGCGGCATCGTGCGGTACTTCGCGTCGACGTCCTTCATGAGGTCCATGAAGTAGTCGTCGATCTGCGGGCCGATGTTCGGGCTGTTCTTGTAGAACGTGCCGTTCACGCACTCGGGGGTGCCGTCTTTGTTCGTGCGGCAGCGGCCGTCGACGAACACCATGATGAACTTCGGCAGGCGCGTCGCGATCGACGACAGGGCGCTGCCCATGAAGGGCGAGACGAGCAGGATCGTCGCCGAGAGGTCCTCCGGCGACTGGCCGTAGCCGTGCAGGAAGTAGACGACGGGGTACTTCACGTTCTGCGAAGCGGGCGAGTGGTAGCCGGGCGGCAGGATCACGAGCGTCGGGCCGGTGCGGCCGTGGTGGTCGGTGAAGTCGTAGGTGCACGTCAGCGTGTCGGCGCACGGCACGCTCGAGGGGTTCGACGGCGGCGGCGGATCCTCGACGTAGGTGCGATCGGCGTCGGGCCACTGCGCGCCGATGTAGAACAGGCCCGACTCCACCCGGCGATAGAGCTGCCCGGGGTAGCCGACGTGCTGGCCGTCGCCGCTCTGGATGTCGTACGCGGAGGCGTCGATGCTGCCGTAGCGCACGAACGCGTGCTGCCCGAGCGCGTCGTAGTCGACGTTCTTCGGATCGAAGTCGATGCTGTCGGAGATGATCGCGTTCGGGAAGTACGTCCAGTCGTTGAAGTACATGAGGCCGCGGTTGCGCACGACGAACGACGAGGCGTAGTGCTGCCCCATCACGGCCCAATTGAAGAGATCACGGATGCCGCCGTCGGAGTAGTAGCTGAGGTTGTCGATCGCCTTGTCGTCCCAGGCGCCGCCGACGGGCGGGGGACTCCAGCCGACGAGCTGCGAGCGACCATCGAGCTTCATGAAGTTCTGGTAGCCCGGGGTCGCGTCCCAGGCGCCGTTGCCCTCGCCGAAGTCGTAGACGCACTTGGTCGGATCACCGCCCGGGCAGGCGACGCCGTCGAGGCCGACGTCCTGGAACGGCTCCCCCTTGTCGTAGCGGTGATTTCCCTCGGTGCCGGTCGGGTTGTACTGACTGTCGTAGTCGTCGCCCGCCGGATCGGGGTTGTTCACCGGGTCGTAGCCCGCCTCGTCCTTCGACGCCGCGCCGTCGAGGCCGACGTCGTCGAACGGCTCGTTGGCTTGCGCGATCACCGGCTCGCCCTCGTCGCGCGTGCCGTTCTTGTTGAGGTCGACCGCGAGCGCGATCTCCATCGGCTTGGTGCCGCCGGGCCCCCAGGTGCCGACGTTGTCAGGGCTGGTCGCGCCGTCGCAGAACTTGATGACCGGCAGCGCGCCGTCAGGGTTGTACTTGGCGTCGTAGTAGCCCGTCGGCGCGACGGTCGCCTTGGCGGGATCGCCGCAGTAGGGCGCCGTGTCGGGGTCCTGCCGCACGGGCAGCGGGCTCGTGATCCCGCTGGCCACGTAGGGGAACTGGTCGTTCTTGCTGGCGGGGTCGTCCCACTGGATCGACAGGTCGCGGAAGATCTCGATGTAGCTGCTGCGCGGGAAGGTGCCGCCGGTGCCCTGCACGTCGTTCATGTGCCACCAGTGCTCGAAGTCCTGCGTGTGCTCGAACACCTCGGTGGGTTGGCCGACGTCCGCGTGGCACGGCGTGGTCGGGATCGGATCGCCCGCCTTGCGCGTGCAGAAGCCGCCGAGATGGTAGTTCTTCACGTACCAGAGCAGCCAAGTCGGCTCCATCGGACCGCCGAGCGGCGCCACCACGTCGAACAGATCGTGGTGGTTCATTCCGACCATCGAGGCGCCGATGCCGCCCATCGAGAAGCCGAACACCGCGCGGTGCGTGAGGTGCCGCAGGTACCTCTGCGTGCCTGCGTCGCTCGGCACGACGAGCTGGTAGGTGCCGAGGCGCGGCGCCTCGAACCGGAAGACCCAGCTGCCGCCGTCCTTCACGATCGCCGGGTTCGCGACCGGGACGGTGCGCGGCGTCTTGAGCGAGTTGGACGAGTACAGCAGCTGCAAGTGGTGCAGCTTCGCGGTCGGCGGCATGCGTGCCGGGTTGATCGGCAGCTCGAAGATCGGCTCGCGCAGGAAGCGCTTCTCGGTCGGCGCGAAGGTGATCGCGGGGCCGAGCGCGATCGAGCCGGTCGGCGGCGCGACGTCGGCGCACTTGATGTTCATCGGGAACGGGTCGATGTGCGCGACGTCGTTGCGCGACGCGCCGGGCTGGATCGTGAACGAGCCGCCGGCGCCGGTGCCGACGGTCTGGCCCGGGCTCGCCGTGCCGCTCGTCGCTAGCCCGCACGCCACGGGGTCCGGCGCGCGCACCTCGATCGCGAGCTTCGCCGAGGCCGGCCCGAAGGTCGCGGTCGCGCTCGTCGCGCCGACCTTGGCGGCGGTGATCGTGAGCGTCGCCTGCGCGGTGACCGCGTCGGCCGTGAACGTGCCCGAGAGCGCCGCGACGCTCGCGTCGGCGATCGCGAGCGGGATCGAGGTGGCGGTGCACACGTCCGGCTCGATGGTCACCCGCACCTGCGCCGACTGCCCGGGGGCGAGGACGAGCTGGTTCGGGACGAAGCGCACGGCCTTGGTCGAGTCGTCCGGCGGCGAGCAGAACGCGTTGGTCGGTCCGGCGTCGACCTGATTGCCGGAGTTGCTCGACTTGCTGCTGCACGACGAGGTCGCCGCGGGGAGCAGGAGCAGGATCGGCGAAGCGAAGAGCGTCAGCAGGCCGAGTGCGCGCGAGGTGCGGGGCATGTTCATTCCTCGGGCGTCGCGGTGGGCGGCGCCGTGGGTCGCAAGAGAAGCGAGGTGCGAGGGCTCTCGCCGGGCGTCTCGACAGCCTACCGCGCGCGCGCCGCGTCACGAAGGGATGCCCGACGCGCGCACGAGGTGCGAGGCGGATTCTTTACAGCGTGATACGAAGCGCCGAGATGCGTCGCCGCGTGCTCGCCCCGCTCGCGCTCCTCGCCGCTGCGACGGCGGGCGCGCGTGCGCGCGCGGACGAGCCGGTGTCAGCGGATGATCCATCGCACTGGCTGAAGGAGCTCGACGTCGAGGCGGGGCGGCTCGACGCAGACCTGCGCCTGCGAGAGCTCGATCTGCGTGAAGGCGTGCGTGTGCGGTTGTCGCCGTATTACCTACGCGCGGACCGCATCCACCTTTCGCTCTCGCCGTGGGGCGTGCGGGTCGTCGGCGACGGCGTGCTCTCGTTCTGCCCCTGCGGCGATCCGCCGCTCACCATCGGGTTCGCCGGCGGCTGGGCGGCCCCGCCCGACGAGCTGATCGTCGAGTCGCCGAAGCTGCGGCTCTTCGGCGTGCCGGTCCTGTGGTTGCCCTACCTCTGGCTCCGCAGCCCGCGGAAGGTCGGGCTCGGCGTGCCGGAGCTGAGCCTCCGGGGCCGCGACGGCGTGTTCTTCGGCGAGCAGCTGCACGTGCCGGTGGGGCACGGGCTCGAGCTCGGCGCCGGCCTCTATGGCGCGGGGGGCTTCGCGAGCTCGCTCGACCTCGTGACCGACGCGACCTTCACGCGCGTGCGGCTCGACGTGCGCGGGCAGGGGGCGGTGGGGTCGAGCGGCGTGCCGAGCGGCGTCGGGCTCTCGCTCGACGCGTGGGGCGCGATCGCCTCGGGGCCCCTGCGGCTTCGCTGGGACGTCGACGCCCTGCGTGGCCCGCGCGCCTCGCGCACGGTGCTCGATCTCGAGCCCCTCGCGCGCCCCTTCGATCGCGGCGTGGCCGAGGCCTCGATCGGCCCGGCGACCATCGGCTTCGCGGCGACCAGCGCGCGCGGCGGCGCGCTCGATCGCCTCGACGACTTCACCCCCTACGCGGCCCTCGCAGGCAGTGGCAGTATTGGCAGCATCGGCGCCTGGCGCGCCTCGGTCGACGGCGGCCCGCGCTTCGTGTCGGCGGCCGGGGGCGACATGCTGATCGACGGCGGCGCGCGGCTCTCGCTCGCCGGCCCGACTTGGCCGATCACCTGGCGCGGCGAGCTGCAGGCCGACGTCCGC
>JAJXTK010000796.1 GCA_021783935.1 Myxococcales bacterium
AACGCGTCGCTCGCGCCGTCGGCGGCGTCGGCCTGCGCGTCGACCCCAGCGTCGGCGGCGCGCGCCGCGTGGTTCGTCCAGTCCTCGCCAGAGCCCTGGACGCCGCTGCCGTTGTCCTCCTCGATCAGGTCGACGTCTATCGGGATCACCGTCGGCGCGTCGGGCTCTTGGTCGGTCCAGATGCTCTTGGTCGTGCCCAGAAGGGCGAGCAGCGCGACGAGCAGCCGCGCCCACGGCGCCGCGAACGCCGCGTGGATGAGCGCCGAGATCGGCAGGTAGCGCGCGAGAAACCAGCGCAGCGAGCCGTCGTGCGTGCCGCCGAGCCAACGCACGAGCCGCGAGCGGCCGAGGTAGCCGAACAGCGCCGCGAGGCCCGTGCCGAGCCAGACGCGCTCGAAGACCCGAAAGAGGAGCTCGGGCAGGTCTCTGCGCGCGCCGAGCGAGCGGCGACCCGAAGAGCTCGGTTCGGCCCTGGGGTCAGGGTCGGGAGCGGGTCGTTCGGGTCGGATCATCGGCTGAAGGGCTCGTCATAGCAGGAGCGCGTGCGCGCTGTTCGTGGGGCCGGATGCCCCCTTGGAACCAACGCAGCAGGCCCCCGAGTCCTTCCGCCGCGTTCTTGGTCTCCCGCGGCGGGGCGGTCTACTCCTGCGTCGCAGGCCCGCGACGCCGAACGCCATAGATTCGGCGCCCCGGACGTCTCTCTCGCGACGGGCAAGCCCGCCCGAACCTCCAAGGAAGCTCCATGCGCACCTCCGCCCGCCTCCGCACCTTCGGCCTCTCGTTCGTCCTCGCGCTCGGCGCCGCGACCTCGCTCGCGACGACGGCGCTCGCGGAGACCCAGCAGGCGAGGGAGGCGGCGAGGACGACGACGACGGCCCCGCCCCCCGAGAAGGTGCTCAAGGCGAAGGAGCTCTCCGAGGCCGTCATCGCGGTCGCCGAGCGCGTCTCGCCGTCGGTCGTGCAGGTCGACGTGACGGTGCGCGACGAGTCGAACGAGTCGGTGCCCTGGTGGCTGCGATCGCGCCGGAGCGACTCGGTCGTCCACGGCAACGGCTCGGGGGTCATCCTGTCGAGCGACGGCTACGTCCTCACGAACAACCACGTCGTCGAGGACGCGATCACGATCACCGTGCGCACCAAGGACGGGCGGTCCATGAGCGCGCGGGTCAAGGGGCGCGATCCGGCGACCGACCTCGCGATCATCAAGGTCGACGCGACGGGGCTCACCGCCGCGCGCTTCGGCGACAGCGACGCCGCGCGCGTCGGCGAGTGGGTCGTGGCGGAGGGCTCCCCCTTCGGCTTGAGCTACTCGGTGACCACCGGCGTCGTGTCGGCCAAGGGGCGCGGCGGCCTCGGCATGAACGCGGTCGAGGACTACCTGCAGACGGACGCGAGCATCAACCCCGGCAACAGCGGCGGGCCGCTGGTCAACCTGCAGGGGGAGGTCATCGGCATCAACACGATGATCGTCGGGCGCGGCTCGGGCATCGGCTTCGCGGTGCCGTCGAACATGGCCAAGCGCGTCGCCGAACAGCTCATCAAGAATGGCAGGGTGCAGCGCGCGTGGCTCGGGGTGGGGGTGCAGGACCTCACCCCCGAGCTCGCCAAGGCGCTCGGCGCAAAGGCCTACGATGGCGTGCTGATCAACGACGTCGCGCCGGGCGGCGCCGCCGCGATGGCCCGCATCGCGCCCGGCGACGTCGTGACGAAGATCGCGGGCAAGCCGGTGCGCGACTCGCAGGACCTGATCCGCGAGGTCATCAACCACGACGTCGGCTCCACCATCCCGATCGAGGTGGTGCGCGGCGGCAAGACCTACGCGACCAACGCGACGCTCTCGGCGCGCCAGGAGCCGCCGGTGAAGCCGACGCCGTCCGAGGAGGTCAAGGCGCCCGCGAACGTCGGCTTCGGCATCACGATGAAGCCGATCCCCGAGGAGGCGCTGAAGAAGTACGGCCTCGTCGGCAAGGCCCAAACGTACATCTCGTACGTGGAGCCCAATTCGCCGGCCGACCGCGCCGGCATCCAGCCGGGCGACGCGATCCTGGAGGCCGGCAGCGCCGAGAAGCCGTCGCCGGAGCAGGTGAAGAACGCGGGGGCGAAGGGCTCGTTGCTCCTCTTGTTGCAGCGACGCGACGCGCACTTCTACGTCGCGATCACCAAGTAGCGCGCCGCATTCGAGTCAGTTCTGCTCCGTCGCCTCCGGCGCGGCCGGCTCCGGCGCGGCCGTGTCGGGAGGCGCGGGCGAAGGCGCGGACGAAGGCGCGATCGAGGGCGCCGCGGACGCCGCGGGCGTGGGGGTCGCCGGCTCGGTCGCCGCGGGTGCGGCGGCCGACCAGGCCTCGTCGATCGCCAGCTTCGCCGGGCGGACCGGGCGCGCCGCGACGAGGGCCGTCGAGGTTGAGGCCGATGGCTGCGCCGGCGCGCGGACCGGTGCGATCGCCTGCGCGGCGGGAACGACGATCGGCTGGAACGCGCTCGAGCGCGTGAGCGGCTCGGCGCCGTTCGCCGTGAGCGTCGCGACGGGCTCCGGCGCGGGCGGCTCGACGCGCGGCGGGGGCGGCGTGACGACGAGCTGCGCCTCGGCGACCAGCGCGCGCGAAGGCTCCGCCGGCTTGTGCGCGCGCGCCCGGACCCCGATCGCGG
>JAJXTK010000126.1:0-339 GCA_021783935.1 Myxococcales bacterium
ATGGCCGAGGGGGAGCGGGCGCGCTGGCTGCAGACGCGCGCCGAGGCCGAGCTCGCCATCGCGCGCGCCAAGACGCGCCTCGAGCTCGCGATCGGCCTGAGCCCCATCGAGGTGCCGGGGGCCGACGTCTCGGCGCTCGTGCCCTCCCTGAGGTACGCTGACGAGGCGGCGCTCGTCGCCAAGGCGACGAAGGACTCGCCGCTGCTCGAGAGCTTCGGGCTCGAGGCGCGCTACTGGTCGGCGAGCCGCGAGCGCCTCGACGCCGACAAGACGCCGCCGGTGTCGCTCGTGCTGATCGGCGGGCGCGGCGACTTCGGCGAGACGCGCTACGGCGCCGGC
>JAJXTK010000126.1:349-11880 GCA_021783935.1 Myxococcales bacterium
GCTTCCCCGTCGCGCGCAAGAATCAGGTCGAGATCGCGCGCGCCGACGCCGAGCGGGATCGCTCGCTGGTCATCCAGAGCACCGCCTCGCGCGCGGTGGCGGCGGCGGCGCGGGGCTACTTCGCGGCCCTCGCCCTGGCGCGCGCCGCGCTCGCCGAGCAAGACGCGGTCGCCATCCCCGCCGCGGCTTCGGTCGTCGAGTCGACGTCGGCGGCCTTCAAGGCGGGCAAGCTCGAGCTCTCGCGCGTCTTCCTCGCGCGGCGCGATCTCGCGAGCGCGCGCGCGCGGCGGCTCGACCTGCTGCAGAGCGCGTGGACGGCGTACGCGGGCCTCGCGCAGCTGCTCGGAGAGCTTGCGTGAGCGCGCTCGTTCGCTGGTTCGGCGAGCGGCGCGGGCTCTCGGTCGTCGCGCTCCTCGTCATCTGCGCCATAGGGGTCTTCTCGCTCTCGCGCCTGCCGATCGACGCCGTGCCCGACGTCACGAACAACCAGGTGCAGGTCGTGACGGCGGCGCCGGCCCTCGGCGCGACGGAGGTCGAGCGGGTCGTCACGCTCCCGGTCGAGCGAGGGATGGCCGGCCTGCCAGGGCTGCGCGAGGTGCGCAGCGTTTCGAAGCTCGGCATCAGCGTCGTGACGCTCGTGTTCCGCGACGAGGTCGAGCTGTACTTCGCGCGCGCGCAGGTCGGCGAGCGGCTCGTGAGCATCCGCGAAGAGATCCCGCCCGAGGTCGGCCGCCCCGAGCTAGGACCGGTCGCCACGGCGCTCGGCGAGATCTATCAGTTCGAGCTCGTCGGCCCGGGGCGCACGCGCGAGGAGCTGCGGACGTTGCTCGAGTGGACGATCGCGCCGAAGCTCCGCCAGCTGCGCGGCGTGACCGAGGTCGTCGCCATGGGGGGCGAGCGCCGGCAGTTCCGCGTCACGCTCGATTCGGCCCGCCTCGCCGCGCACGCCGTCTCGCTCGACGAGGTGAAGGCGGCCCTCGAGCGCGACAACGCCAACGCCGGCGGCGGCTCGATCGAGCGCAGCGGCGAGCAGCTGGTGCTGCGGGCCGAGGCGCGCTTCAAGAACCTCCACGACATCGCGGCCTGCGTCGTGCGCACGGAGGGGGGCGCGCCGCTCACCGTGGGCATGCTCGGTGACGTCGACACCGGCGCGGCGCTCCGCCAGGGCGCCATGTCGGCCGACGGCAAGGGGGAGACGGTCGGCGGCAGCGTGCTGATGCTCAAGGGGGAGAACAGCCGAGAGGTCGTCCACCGCGTCGAGGTCACGGTCGAGAGCCTCAACGCGAAGGCGCTGCCGGCCGGCGTGAAGATCGTCCCCTACCTCAACCGCGCCGAGTTCATCGAGCGCACCGTGGCGACGGTCGCGAAGAACCTCATCGAGGGGGCGATCGTCGTCATCCTCGTGCTCTTGCTCACGCTAGGCAGCCTGCGCGCAGGCCTCATCGTCGCCGGGGCCATCCCCTTCGCGATGCTGTGCGCCTTCTCGGGGCTCGTCGCGACGGGCATGAGCGCGAACGTCATGTCGCTCGGCGCCGTCGACTTCGGCATCATCGTCGAGGGGGCCGTCGTCGTCACCGAGGCGGCGCTGCACGCGGCCGTCGGGGCGCGGCGCGTCGAGGACCCGAAGAAGCGCCGCGCGGCGATCCTGCGCGCCGCGGCCGAGACCGCGCGGCCGGTGCTCGTGTCGGTCGTGATCGTGTTGCTGGTCTTCTTGCCGCTCGCGACCCTCGAGGACGTCGAGGGGAAGATGTTCCGCCCGGTCGTCGTATCGCTCGTCTTCATGCTCATGGGGGCGATCTTCTGGGCGCTGGTGGTCGTGCCGTCGCTCGCCCCCGCCGCGCTCGAGCGCTTCGCGAACGAGCGTGAGCCGCTGCTCGTCCGCGGCTTGCGCGCCGCCTACGAGCCGCTGCTCGCGAGGGCGCTGCGCTGGCCCAGGCTCACGATCGCCGCCGCCCTGGCGATCGCCGCGCTCGCGGCGCTGCCGGCCCTCAAGACCGGCGCGGAGTTCCTGCCGCGCATCTTCGAGGGGAGCTTCGCCATCGACGCGCGCCGCCCGGTGAGCGTCGGCCTGAACCTCGCGGTGGGGCTGTCGACCGAGGCGGAGCGCGCGCTGCTCGAGGTCCCCGAGGTGGCGCGCGTGGTGTCGCGCACCGGCCGCCCGGAGGACTCGGTCGACCCGCAGGGCCCCGAGGGGACCGACGTGTTCGTGATCCTCGCGCCGCGCGCCGACTGGCGGCGCGGGCTGACGCCAGAGGCGCTCGTCGAGGAGCTCGACAAGAAGCTCGAGAGGCGCGTGCCCGGGACCATGTTCGCCTTCTCGCAGCCGATCGAGATGCGCGTGAACGACCTCATCGCGGGGGTGAAGTCCGACGTCGCCGTGAAGCTCTTCGGCGACGACCTCGCGACCATGTCCGAGGCCGCCGAGAAGATCCGCCGCGCGCTCCACGAGACGCCGGGCTCGGCCGACGTGAAGATGGAGGTGCCGACCGGCCTGCCCACGGTGCGCGTCGTGGTCGATCGCGATCGCGCCTCGCGCGTCGCGGTCTCGCCGCGATCGATCCTCTCGGCGGTCGCGGCGGCGCGGGCGGGCGAGCACCTGGGCCACGTCTACGAGGGGGAGCGCATCTTCGATCTGGTGCTGAAGGTCGGCGGCGACGAGCTGCGCGGCGCCGAGGGGCTCAGGAGGCTGCCGATCCCGACGGCGAACGGCGAGCTCGTGCCGCTCGAGACCGTCGCGAAGGTGTGGGTCGAGCGGGACGTCGTGCAGATCGGCCGCGAGGGGTACCGCCGCCGGCTCATCGTCGAGTCCAACGTGCGCGGACGCGATCTGGTGGGCTTCGTCGCCGACGCGAAGTCGCGCGTCGCGAAGCTCGAGCTGCCGCGCGGCGTCGAGGTGCGCTGGGGTGGCCAGTTCGAGAACTTCACGCGCGCGAAGACGAGGCTCACGATGCTCGTGCCCGTCGCGCTCGGGATCATCGCCGTGGTGCTGTTCGCCGGCTACCGCTCCGTGGCGCTCACGATCGTGACGATGACCTCGCTGGTCTTCGCCCTCGCCGGCGGCGCGCTCGGCCTCGGGGTGCGCGGCATGCCCTTCAGCATCCCCGCAGCGGTCGGCTTCATCGCGCTCGCCGGCGTCGCGGTGATGAGCGGCGTCGTGATGACGACCCGCCTGTTGCAGGAGCGCGGCGACGACCTGCGCGCGCGCGTCGAACGCGCCGCGCGGCACGCGTTCCGCCCGACGATCTCCACTGCGCTCGTGGCGGCCCTCGGCTTTCTGCCGATGGCGGTCGCGACCAGCGCAGGCGCGGAGGTACAGCGCCCGCTCGCGACGGTCGTCATCGCCGGGCTGCTCGTGGGCGTCGTCCTCGCGAGCATCGCGATGCCCGCGATGCTGCGCTTGGTGATCGCGCACGTCCGCGTGGACGCTGCGGAGCAGACGGCGCCGCCGCGCGCCAGCGCCGCGGGCAAGCGCGCGGCGCTGCGCAAGGCGCCGAAGCGGCGGCTCAGCCCGACCCCTGCGCAGTGAGGAGCGCCGGCGCCTCCGCGGGGAGCGAGGCGGGGAAGGTCGCCCCCGCGCGGCGGCTTGGTGGGGATGCGCGCGTCGTGGGTGCACGCGAGCCGCGCCCTCGCGGCGCTGAAGGGCCTCGCGAAGATCCAGAGCTTCGCATCGGTCGCGTGACGCCTCCGCGTGACAGTGGCGCGCGCGCGAGTCACCCTCTCGGCCGAGAACCCTCGAAGATCGCCCGCGCAAAGCCTCGGCACGCGCGCTGCATCGAGAGCGGTCATGTACGGCTTCGACGAGCTGTGCCGCGAGGAGGACGAGCCGCGGTGGGCGGTCGCCGATCGCGACGGGCGCCTGCTCGCCAGCCGGCTGTCGCTGCGCCAGCTCCAGGCCCGCCTCGATCACGGCCTGCTGCGCGAGGCCGCTTGGGTCGCGGACGAGGCCGACGGCGCCTGGCAGCCGCTCGCGACGCTCGCCGACCGTGACGAGCGCGTCTGGTACCTGATGCGCCACGGCAGCGCGCTCGTCGGCCCGGTCGCCACGGCGACGGTGCGGCGGGGCATCGAGGCGGGGCGCGTGCCGCTGGACACCTACGTCTGCCGCCGCGGGGAGCCGTCGTGGCGGCCGA
Organism: Myxococcales bacterium; assembly: GCA_021783935.1. Classification (GTDB taxonomy): domain Bacteria; phylum Myxococcota_A; class Polyangia; order Polyangiales; family JADJMO01; genus CAIXWQ01. The sequence goes on from JAJXTK010000126.1 coordinate 4,480, forward strand.
TCGACGCGTGCGACGAGTTCGAGGACCTGTTCGCGTCGATGAGCGACACGGTCACCCGCAGCATCGCCGTCCGGCCGGGCGCGTCGCTCGCGCGCTGAAGCGTGCGCACTTCGCGCCGGAGGTCCGCGCCGGGACCGACGACCGGACCGCCACGGCGCCGCCTCCTCGATCGACGCTCGAGCAGCCCATGGGCGCGCTCAGCGCGCGAACACGTCGACGCGCAGTCCCCGCGCCCGCGCCGCGCAAAGCGCGATCGCCTCCGCGCCGTCGTGCACGACCGCCTCTCCCGGCGAGAGGCGCGCGCCGCCGACGTCGAGCGCGCCGTCGACGAGCACGAAGGCCACCAGGGCGCCGCGGCGCGCGAGGGGGACGACACCGTCGAGCGACTCCCACGCGAGCGCCTGCCCGAACGCCTGTCGGCGCGTCATCACGTTGAAGTCCTCGACGGGCCCCGAGACGAGCGTCGCGTCGATCGCGAGCTCCCCAGCGAACGCGAACGGAGCGCTCGTGGCGTCGAGCCTGACCTTCGCCGCGTGCCCCTCGACGAGCAGGTCGACCCCCGCGCCGCGCACGATCGCGAGCGAGCGATCGACGTCGGGGAAGCGCGAGAAGGGCCCATCGCTCGTGATCGACGCGCGGCTGAGGCGCAGGGTGAAAGAGTCGATCCCCGCGCCGGCGGGCAGCACGAACAGCTCGATGGTGACGCCGCCGCCGTTCCTCCACGGCATGCGGCGCTGGTCCGAAAGGCGCGAGACGATCACGGGCCGATGCTACGACGCGCAGGGGGTCACGGGCCCAAGCGTGGCTTCACCGCGCTGCGGAACGGGCGACCTCAGCGGCGGTCGGCTCAGCTGGGGCGGCGCCCGCGCGCGGTCACGCCGGCGTGCCCCGGCGGCGATGCGGGCAGCGGTCCGCGCGCCGCGGGGCCGAGCACGCGCGTGACGAGCTCGACGAGGTGCTCGGTCCGGAACGGCTTGATCAGGTACGCGCGCGCGCCGAGCTCGAGCCCACGGCGGATGTCCTCCTCGCGATCCTCGCTGCTGCAGATGACCACGGGAATGTGCCGCAAGAGCGGCTCGCGCTGCAGCCGCTCGAGGAACTCGAGGCCGCTCATGACCGGCATGTTCACGTCGAGGATGATGAGCGCGACGTCTCGACGCTGCGCCAGCCGGGCGAACGCTTCGCGGCCGTTGCCAGCGTGATCGATGGAGTCCGCGCGGTGCCCGAGGCCGCCGAGCACGAGGTCGTACAGGCGCTGCTGGAGGCTCGAGTCCTCCACCACCAGGATGCGACGGCTCGACGGCATGATCCCCTCTGCGCCATGCGACGGGCCGGCGCATCGAGAGGCTACACCCGGCTCACGGGGACAGGATCGTGCCAACGCTCGTGATGCTCGCCGCGTGCGAGCGCGCGCCGCTCGTCTCCCTGCGAGGCCCATCCCATCTCGCAGAATCCTCGCGTCGGTCGCGCCCTGCGGCCGCCGACCGGAGCGCCTCCATGGCCCAAATGCGGCTAGCAACGGTGCCCTAGATTCGAGTCTGGTGCCGGTCCCTGCAAAGGGCTGGGGATGGGGGCCGTTCGAGGCGTCGCGGACCAGATTCGGGGCAGTAGTACTACTGTGTCGATTCGTCGCGGCGCCGTCCTTCGACCCCCGGTTGAAACCGGGGTCTCGAGGGTCAAGCCCCCTGCGGGGGCTCCCAGCTTGCTTCGCGCAGCTGCCACGGCTCGGTGCAGAACTGCATCGCGATCGGCTCGAAGCTCTTGCGCTCGCCCGTCCCGAGTAGCCCGAGCGCGCACATCGCGAAGCTCGCCCGCATCTTCTTGTGGCGGACGATCGTGCCGATCTCCGCGAAGAACGTCTCGAGGCGCTCCTGGCTGTCGGGCGGGAGCTGCGCGAGCATGAGCCTCGTAGAAATCAGCCTGGAACCAGGGGCCAAACGTTCGACACAGTAGTACTAGCGCTGGTCGCAAGCTGCCGAGATCGCCGCGAAGGTCCGTATCGGCGTCGAACGACCGTGCCCCTCACGAATCGACAGCTCACGAGGCATTGATGGAAAATGAGAGCTGACGCAAAACGGACCGGCCGGCGCGAAGGCGTGAGCACGCCAGTCCACCCGCCGACTCGGGAGGGCACGAAGGCGCCGTCCCCGCCCGAACACTTGCGCCATCTTGATCCATGAAGGCTCGCTCGACCGGCGTCCCTGCGAAACACTCCCGGCTCCCGCGGCGACGCACTCAAGCGACACCTCATGCGGGAAGGCCCCGACCCATGCCCTGGCAAGCACGCTACGCAATCGGCATTCGCGCGCTCGATCTCGATCATCAGCTTCTTTGCCAGACACTCGACACGCTGCTCGAGGCGCTGCGCTCCGGCGGGTCGGCGCGGGTGGTCGAAGACACCATCGAGGTCCTCCGCGCGTACGCGACCGAGCACTTCCGGCGCGAGGAGGAGGTCATGCGCGCGGTGCGCTACCCCGAGCTGGCCGCGCACGTCGCCGAGCACGACGCCTTCCGACGCAAGGCGCTCGAGCTCGATTTGGCGCGCCGCCAATCGACCCTCGCGGCGAGCGAGGTCGTCCGGTATCTGATCGAATGGCTCCCGAGCCACATCGGCGGCGCCGACGCGCAGATCGTGCCCTACGTGCGGAGCCACCTGGCCAAGAACCCGGGCGCCTTCGCCCCGCGGCCCGTCGAGCGGTCGAACACCCTGCCTCGCCCCGAGCCGGCCCCGGACGATCCCTCCCATCCCCGCGACGCCCCGCCCAAGCATTGAACGGGGGCGCGCCAACGGCCTGAGCGGCACGCGCGAGCCCTTCCCGCTCGCGCGGAGGGCGAGCCGTTGCAGACCCCCTGCCGGTGCGCTCCTCACCCGCCGTGCGGTCCGGGTTCGTGTACGGTCGCGTCGGGGACTGATCCGCGCGCCAAGCGCACGCGACGTGCAGGCCACGATAGGAGCGAGCAAGGGGGGCACCATGGCCAGCGCGCAGGATCACCGTCGATCGGAGCAGGGAATCCTCTCCGCGTTCTTCGAGCACTCGCCCACGTGCCTCGTGCTGCTCAATCGCGACTTCGACTTCTTGCGCGTGAACGCCGCGTACGCGCACGCGTGCCGGCGCCCCATCGCAGACTTCGCCGGCAAGAACCACTTCGAGCTCTACCCGTCGCCGGTCATCGAGGATTTCCGCCGCGTCGTCCGGGAGAAGACCGCGTGGTCGGCGTCCGGTCGACCGTTCGTCTTTCCCGATCATCCCGAGTGGGGCACGACCTACTGGGATCTGTCGCTGATGCCGCTCCTCGACGAGCACGGCGGCGTCGAGTTTCTGATCCTCTCGCTCCACGACGTGACGCCGATCGTCCGCGCCGAGCGCGAGCTGCTCGCGAGCCAGGCGCGCTACCAGCAGCTCTTCGAGCTCTCGCCGGCCGGGATCCTCATCCACGACGAGGCGCGCTACCTGCAGGCCAACCCGAGAGCGGCGAGGATGCTCGGCTACGATGGCCCCGAGGAGCTCGTCGGGCTCGCGCTCGAGGCGCCGATTCACCCCGACGATCGTGCGCGCGTCCGTCGAGGCGCCGCGACGATCGCGGAGGAGCGCGCGGTCGGCAGCACCTCGGATCTGCGCATGCTCCGCAAGGACGGGAGCGTTCTGCTCGTGCAGGCCAACGTCGGCGCGTGCGAGTTCGGTGGTCGGCCGGCCGTGCAGGTCATCCTCTCGGACATGACCGAGCGCCGCAAGCTCGAGGAGGAGCTACGCCAGGCGCAGAAGATGGAGTCGATCGGTCGGCTCGCGGGGGGCGTGGCGCACGACTTCAACAACCTGCTGACGGTGATCAACGCCTATGCCGACCTGGCGATCCGCTCGACCGCGGCGACACCGCAGCTGCGCGCCGACTTGACGGAGGTGCGCAAGGCGGGCGAGCGCGCGGCGGAGCTCACCAAGCAGCTGCTCGCCTTCAGCCGACGCCAGGTGCTCCAGCCGGCCAAGCTCCGCGTGCACGACGTGCTGGTCGAGACCAAGAGCCTGCTGCGCCGGCTGTTGCCCGAGAACATCGAGCTCACGCTCGCGGGGGAGCGCGAGCAGGCTGACGTGTTCGTCGATCGCGGGCAGCTCGAGCAGGTCGTCATGAACCTCGCGGTCAACGCGCGCGACGCGATGCTCGAGCACGGGGGCAGGCTCGAGCTCGCGACAGAGGAGGTCGAGGTCACCGCGGGCGAGGCGAGCGCGCACGACGGACTGATCCCCGGCCGCTACGTGAAGCTCCGCGTCGCCGACAACGGCTGCGGCATGGACGCGAGGACCAAGGCTCACATCTTCGAGCCCTTCTTCACGACCAAGGAGCTCGGCAAGGGGACCGGCCTCGGGCTCGCGACCGTCCACGGCATCGTCCATCAGAGCGGCGGCTCGATCATGGTCGAGAGCGAGCCGCGACGCGGGACGACCTTCGACGTGTTCTTGCCGATCTTCGTCTCGATCCCGCCCACGTCGCCCACGCCGCCCGCGCGCCCGCGGACTTCGCGCGCGACGACGGGGCGCGAGACGATCCTGCTCGTCGAAGACGAGGCGGCAGTGCGCGCCGTGGTGCACCGCGGCCTCGAGGAGGCGGGGTACACGGTGCTCACCGCGGCGGACGCCGAGGAAGCGCTGCGCGTCGCCGCGTCGACGAAGGACGTCGTGCACCTGCTGCTGACCGATATCTTGCTGCCGCGCGGCCGCGGCAACGAGCTCGCGGCGCAGTTGGCGATCGAGCGGCCCGGCATCAGGGTGCTGTTCATGTCCGGGTACGTCGACGACGAGACGCTCGAGCACGCGATTCTCCCGGCGCACGCCCGCCTGCTCTCGAAGCCCATCGTCGTCGACGAGCTGCTCCAGGGCGTGCGCGCCGCGCTCGACGAGGCGCCCGAGCGTGCCGTCGACCTGGCCTGATCGCCCCGGCCGCGCTGGCACGACTGCCCGAGATTCGAGGCTGGTTCCGATCCCTCGACTGCCCCCACCCGGACCCGTTTCCGCACCGCGGGGGAAGGGCTGCGCGTGGACCATGACCTGAGCTCTGCCACGCGCGCCGGGCACGCATCGGCACGGTGAGCCGATCGTGCGGCGGAGGGGTAGGATGCATTGATGCGCCATCTCCTCGCATCCGCGGTCCTGCTCTTGGCGGCTGGGCCCGGCTGCTCGTCGACCCCCGCGTGGTCCTGCCCCGCGCCCCCGGCCGATTCGGGCGAGGCGTACGTGCCTGGGTGCGAGAGCGGCAAGGCGCACGCCGCGCCGATCCCGTCGGGGTTCTGCGCCGGCGAGGCGCAAGCCGACGCAGACGCCGCGTGTCAGGCGGCGATCGGCGTACTGCCGGGCACCTCCTTCACCGTGGGCTCGACCACCTACGTCGTCGAGCCGTATCAACAGATGGACTGCACCTCGTGGGGCGTGTGGCAAGGGAGCACGCTCGAGACGCGCCTCTGCAAGGCGGGCAACTGCGAGTGCCTGTGAGCGCTCACGCGCCGGCGCCGTTGCGCGCGCGCCCGAGCAGCGCGGCGATGCGCGGGCCGATCTCGTCGAGCGGCAGCTCCTCGCGCACCGCGCCGAGCGCGCGCGCGGCGCCGGGCATGCCGTAGACGACGCACGAGCGCTCGTCCTGCCCGATCGTGTGAGCCCCGGCGGCCGCGAGCGAGGCGAGCCCGCGCGCGCCGTCGCGTCCCATGCCCGTGAGCAGCACGGCGATGCACCGCGCCCCGAAGCACTGCCGCGCCGACTCGAAGAGCTCGTCGACCGAGGGCTTGTGCGGCAGATCCGCGGGCGTCGAGGAGTGCAGCAGCATCGTGCGCGCCCCCTCGCGACGCAGCCGTAGGTGCACCCCGGCGCGCGCGACGTACACGGCGCCGGGCTCGGCCCAGCTCGCGTGCTCGCTCTCGCGCACGCGGAAGGGGAGGCGACCGTCGAGCCGCGTCGCGAACGGCTCGGTGAACCCTTCCGGCATGTGCTGCGCGATGAACACCGGCGCGGAGAGCACCGGCGGCAGCGCCTCGAGCACGAGCTGCAGCGCGAGTGGGCCGCCGGTCGACGCGCCCATCACGACCGCGTCGAATTCGCTCGAGGCTGCGCGCGGCGCGCTCGGCGGCCGGATCGGCTCCGCGGCCTCGACGACCGACGGCGGCGCGGAAGGGCCCGCGAGCGCGAAGATCCGCTCCGTGAGCGCAGGGCGCAGCGCCTCGAAGTCGACCAGCGAGAAGCGCTGCTTGTCGATGAAGTCGACCGTGCCCCGCTGCAGCGCCTCGACGGCGAGCAGCGCCTCGCGGCTCGAGGTGCCCGAGAGCACGATGACCGGGATCGGCCGCCACGCGAGGATGCGGTCGAGCGTCGCGAGCCCGCCCATGCCCGGCATGCCGAGATCCAAGGTGACCAGATCGGGCTCCCACTGCGCGAGGTGCGCGAGCAGCTCCTCGCCCGACGAGGCGGCGCCGACCACGATCAGCTCGGGGATCGTGCCGAGCATGCGCGAGAGCGCCTTTCGCACGAAGCTCGAGTCGTCGACGATCGCCACCCGGATGCGCTTCACGCGAGCCCCTCGCTCGGCGGCGCCGTCGTGCGGCGATAGACGATCCCCTCTCCGAGCGGGACGGCCTCGAAGGCGCGCGTCATCCCGATGATCGACTCGGAGTGCCCGAGGAACAGCAGGGCATCGGGGCGGAGCACGCGCGCGAAGGTGGCGATCGCGCGTCGCAGCGAGGCCTCGTCGAAGTAGATCAGCACGTTGCGGCAGAAGAGCGCGTCGTAGGGGCCGCGCGAGGGGTAGGTGTCGAGGTCGAGGAGGTTGCCGACGCAGAACGAGACGCCGGTGCGATAGGCGGGCTTGAGCGGTCGCCCGGCGGCGGTCGGCGCGGAGAAGTATTTCTCGATCCGCGCCTCGTCGAGCACGCGCAGAGACGACGCGGAGTAGACGGCCGAGCGCGCGACGGCGATGCGCGTCTGATCGAGATCGAAGGCGTCGATGCGGGTGGTCGCCCCCCACATCCGGTACTGGCTCTCCTTCGCGTAGATCCCGAGCGTGTAGGGCTCCTCCCCCGACGAGCACCCGACCGACAGGATCGCGAGCTGCTTCGGCGTCGACGAACCTTCGAGCAGCCCGCCGAGCGCCTCGGCGAAGAGCGCCTCTATCGGCGCGGTCTCGCGGAAGAAGTACGTCTCGTTGTTGGTCACGGCCGTGGCGAGCGCCGCGCGCTCCGCGCCGGTGCCGAAGCGCGCCTGCAGGTAGTAGTCGTAGTAGGAGCGCAGCGAGAGCTCGACCAGCCGCGGCCGCAGGCGCGACTCGAGGATCTCCCGCTTGTGCTGCGGGAAATCGAGCCCGAACGTCTCGCGGAGCAGCTCGTTCAAGAGCTGGTACTCCTCCTCGCTCATCGGCGCGGGCGTCACC